>NZ_JBAQRT010000310.1:0-31459 GCF_049306435.1 Zavarzinia sp. | reverse complement strand
GCGGCATCCTGCACCCACCAGGCGCCTTCGGCGAAACCCGGCAGATCGGCGATGCGGCCCGCGCCCGTCAGACGAAGGGAGCCGGTCGGCAGCACCGTGGCGCCGAGCCGCGCCGCCCAGTCGGAAGGATCGAGCCCGGGCTTCAGGGTGAGGTCGAGCGGCGGCTCCAGCTGATGGGCGGCGGCGATGGCGACGGCGGTTTCCGCGCCGTAAGCCCGCGACCAACCATCGAACAGCCAGTCGGGGGTCGAGGCGCGGCCCCGGTCGAGGGCGCCGAGAATGGCCGCCTTTTCCCGCTCCATCCGGCGCAGCACGGCATTGGCGAGGCCCTTCAATTTGGCCAGCTTGCCGTCGACCAGTTCGACCGTGGCGCCGACGGCGGCATGGGCCGGCACGTCGAGGATAAGGAGCTGGGCGGCGCCAAGGGCGAGAATGGCCCGCAGCCGGTCCGGCAGATGGCTGCCCGGCCGGTCGAGGCAGCGGTCGAGGGCGGCCAGCAGAAAGCCCCAGGAGCGCACGGCGGCGGCGGCCAGGGCATGGGCGAAGGCCCGGTCCCGTGGCACCAGCCGGTCGAGCGCACCGGCCTGATCGACCGCCTCGTCCAGCGGCTGACCGCGAACGATCACCGCCTCGATGAGGCCGAGGGCGGCGAAACGCGCGGCGAGGCCGGCATGGGCCGCATGTGCGGCGGCCGATTCTTCAGTCGTCAACTCCAAGGCCCTGTCTGTCCCTTCTCGATCGCCATGCGGCGCAGTCGCTCGATCCGGTTTTCCATCCGCGGATGGGTGGTGAAGAGGCCATCCATAGCACGGCCATGCAGCGGGTTGACGATAAAGAGATGGGCGGTCGCGGGATGCGCCTCGGCGGCGCGGTTCTCCACCCGCTCCGCCCCGGCGGAGAGCCGCGCCAGGGCCGAAGCCAGCCACAGCGGCCGGCCGCAGATCTCGGCGCCGATCCGATCGGCCTCGTATTCCCGGCTGCGCGAAATGGCGAATTGCACCAGGGCCGCCGCCATCGGAGCGAAGAGCGCGACAAGGATGCCGCCAACCATGCCCATGCCGTTGTCCCGCTCGTCGTCCGAGCGGGCGGCGCCGAAGAACAGGGCGAAATTGGCCAGCATGCCGATGGCGCCGGCGATGGTCGCCGTGATCGTCATGGTCAGCGTGTCGCGGTTCTTCACATGGGCCAGTTCATGGGCCATCACCCCCGCCACTTCTTCCTCGCTGAGGAGTTCGAGCAGGCCGGTTGTGGCGGCGACGGCGGCGTGCCGGGGATCGCGGCCGGTGGCGAAGGCGTTGGGCTGAGGGTTGTCGATCACATAGACCCGGGGCATGGGCAGGCCGGCGTTATCCGCCAGCCGGCCGACGATGGCGTGAAGGCGTGGCGCCGCCTCTGCGTCGACCTCGCGCGCGCCATACATCGACAGCACCATCCTGTCGGAATTCCAGTAGGCGAAGGCATTCATGCCGAGCGCCAGCAGGAAGGCGATGACGAGGCCGCTCTGTCCCCCGACCAGCCAGCCGACGGCCAGGAACAGGCCGGTCATGGCGGCCAGCAGCAGGGCGGTACGCGCGAAACCCACGGGTGACTCCTCTATTGAAAGGGGCGGATCCGGACCCCGACTCATGTGGGCCCGGATCCGCCCCGATCAAGCGGTCAGACGCCGCCTTCCCGCTTGCGGAAGGGATGCGCCGGATAGCTGCCGAGGATTTTCACGTCGGTCGAGAAGAAGGCTAGTTCCTCGAAGGCGAGGCGAACCGAACGGTCGTCCGGGTGGCCCTCGATGTCGGCATAGAACTGGGTCGCGGTGAAGCTGCCGTTGATCTGGTAGGACTCGAGCTTAGTCATGTTGATGCCGTTGGTGGCGAAACCGCCCATCGCCTTGTAAAGCGCGGCCGGCACGTTGCGCACCCGGAAGACGAAGGTGGTGATGGCCGGCACGCCCGGCGCCGGATCATCCCGCTCGCGCGAGAGGATGATGAAGCGGGTCGTGTTGTGTTCGGCGTCCTCGATATTGGCGGCCACCGTGTCGAGGCCGTAGACATCGGCGGCAAGGCTCGACGCGATGGCCGCGACCGAGGGGTCCCCCCAGGCGGCGACATCGCGGGCGGCGCCCGCCGTGTCGTCATGGACGACCGGCGTCAGATGATGCTCCAACCAGAATTTCCGGCATTGGGCGAGCGCCATCTGGTGGCTGTGCACGGTCTTCAGCCCGGCCAGGGTCGCTCCCCTGGGCGCCAGCAGCTGATGGCGGATGCGCAGGAAATATTCCCCGACGATATAGAGGTTGGCGCCCGGCAGCAGCTGGTGAATGTCGGCGACGCGGCCGGCCAGCGTATTCTCGATCGGGATGACGCCGAAATCCGCCCGTCCGTCCTTGATCGCGCTCAGGGCTTCATCGAAGGTCGGGCAGGGCAGCGGCCGCGCCTGGGGAAAGAGTTCGCGCAGCGCCTGATGGGAAAAGGCGGCCGGCGCCCCCTGATAGGCGACGACCGCTGTACCGACGCGCGCGGGATCATAAGTCATTCAAACATGGCCTTCGATGATGGCGCGGGCCCGCGCCAGGTCTTCCGGCGTATCAACGCCGAGGGGCACCGTGTCGACGGCGACGACATCGATGCGCATGCCGGCTTCGAGCGCGCGCAACTGTTCCAGTTTCTCGCGCTGCTCCAGCGGCGAGGGTGGCAGACCGACGAAGCGGGCCAGGGCCTGGCGACGATAGGCATAAAGACCGATGTGGTGGAAATGGGCGCCGGCCCCGTAAGGCGCTGTCGCCCGGGTGAAATAGAGTGCGCGGCCGATACCGCTGTCGCCCGCCCAGGCGACCACGGCCTTCACCACATTGGGATTGGTCCGCTCTTCCTCGACGCGGATTTCCGCCGCCAGGGTCGCGATATCGACGGCGGGGTCGGCCATCGGGCGCAGCGCGGCGCGAATCACCGCAGGCTCGATCGTCGGCAGATCGCCCTGCACATTGACGACGAAGTCGGCCCGGCCCTCGGGGTCTGCCCGCTTCAGCGCCTCGAATATACGGTCGGAGCCGGACGGATGGGCGGGATCGGTCAGCACGGCGACGCCGCCCGCAGCCTCGACGGCGGCGACGATCTCGGCTTCGGCGGCGGCGACCACGACCGGACCCACGTCCGCCTCCATGGCCCGGCGCCAGACCTGCACGATCATCGGCACGCCGTCGATCAGGCTCAGGGGCTTGCCCGGCAGGCGCGTGGAGGCCATGCGGGCCGGAATGACGACGATCGAATTGCTCATGTTCAAGGCCGGTCCTACGGGGAAAGCCACCATTGGCAAGGCGCGCCACCTGCGGCAACATGACACGGCGAAGATCGCGCGTGTTGCCGTCAGTTTCCGAGGCGATAGCGCGACCTTATACGGGTTGCGCCTTTTGCTTGGAAGCGGCTAATCTCCGCGCGCCTGTCGGGGCACGTCTGTCCCGGACCGGAGGGGACGAGGGCATATGGATTCCTTCGAGATCAACAAGATTGCTGGCGCCGCCCTTGGTGGCGTGCTGGCGCTTCTGATTATCAGTAACGTCGGTGACGCCCTGGTGTCGCCGAAACATCTGGAAAAGCCGGTCTACGTCGTCGAAGGCGTGGAAGCCGAGGGTGCCGCCGCTGGCGGTGAAGCCGAGGCCGCCGCCGAGGCGCCGAAAGATCCGCCGGTCGAGCAGCTGCTCGCGTCCGCGTCGGTCGAGAACGGCCAGAAGCAGTTCGCGAAATGCGCCTCGTGCCATACGGTGGACAAGGGTGGTGCCGCCAAGGTCGGCCCGAACCTGTGGGGCGTCGTCGGCAACAAGCACGCGCATATGGAAGGCTTCGCCTATTCCGATGCGATGAAGGCCAAGCCCGGCCTGTGGGAGTTCGCCGCGCTCTATGAATTCCTGCGCAGCCCCAAGGATTATGTCCCGGGCACCAAGATGGGCTTCGCCGGTCTGAAGAAGCCGCAGGACCGCGCCGACCTGATCGCCTATCTGCGCGCCCAGGCCGATTCGCCGGTGCCGCTGCCCTGATCGGGCTTTTGACCAGCAGGGGACGATGATGATTTCACGTCGAAGCCTGCTGGCCACAATCGGGATGGCCCCCTTCGCGGGGGCCTTTTCGTTGCGCGCGGCACGAGCGCAGGCGGTGCCGATGCATGGCATCGCCATGCATGGCGACCTGAAATATCCGGCCGGATTTCCGCGCTTCGATTTCGTGCGCGCCGACGCGCCCGTGGGCGGCGAGATCCGCCAGGGCGTGCTCGGCAGCTTCGATTCGCTGAATCCCTTCATCGTGCTGGGCGATGCCGCCGCCGGATCGGGGTCGATCTACGACACGCTGACCACCCAGGCGCCGGACGAGCCCTTCTCGGAATACGGATTGCTGGCGGAAAGCATCACCGTCGCGCCCGACCGCTCCTTCGTCGAATACGACCTGCGCGGCGAGGCCCGGTTTCACGACGGTACGCCGGTGACGGCGGACGATGTCGTCTTCAGCTTCGAGACGCTGAAGACCAAGGGCCACCCCTTCTATCGCAGCTATTACGCCAATGTCGCCAAGGTCGAAACCTCGGGCAACGGCGGCGTCCGCTTCACCTTCGATACGACCGGCAACCGCGAACTGCCGCTGATCATGGGCCAGCTCGCGGTGCTGCCCCGTCATTACTGGGAAGGTCGGGACTTCACCCGGCCCTCGCTGGAGGTGCCGCTGGGCAGCGGCCCCTATCGAATCGGCGCGGTCGAGACGGGCCGCAGCCTGACCCTCGAGCGGGTGGCGGACTACTGGGGCGCGAAACTGCCGGTGAACATCGGCCGCAACAATTTCGCGCGCATGCGCTACGACTATTTCCGCGACGAGACGGCGAATATCGAAGCCTTCAAGGCCGGCGCCCTCGACGTCCGGATCGAGCGCGTGGCCCGGGTCTGGGCCACCGCCTATGACTTCCCGGCGGTGCGCGACGGCAAGGTCATGAAGCTGGAATTGCCGGACGAGACCCCGGCCGGCATGCAGGCCTTCGTCCTGAACACCCGCCGGCCGCTGCTGCGCGACGCGAAGGTGCGGCAGGCGATCGGCCTCGCCTTCGATTTCGAATGGTCGAACAAGGCGCTGTTTTACGGCGCCTATACCAGGACCCAGTCCTATTTCGCCAATTCGGAACTGGCGGCGACGGGCGAACCGGACGCGGCCGAACTCGCCCTGCTGGAGCCGTTCCGCGACCGGCTCCCGGCGGCGGTCTTCGGCCCGGCCTGGACCGCCCCGGTCAGCGACGGCACCGGCCAGGACCGCAAGCTGTTGCTCCAGGCCCGCAAGCTGCTGGCCGATGCCGGCTGCAAGATCGTCGACAAGAAGCTGGTCGGGCCTGACGGCACGCCCTTCACCCTCGAATTCCTGATGGATGACGTCACCTTCGAGCGGGTGACGACGCCCTTCATCGCCAATCTCGGCCTCCTCGGCATCACCGCCGGGATTCGCACCGTCGATCCGCCGCAATATGTCGACCGGGTGAACAATTTCGATTTCGATGTCGTCGTCGGCACCTTCCCGCAGTCCCTGTCGCCGGGCAACGAGCAGCGGGAATTCTGGGGCAGCAGCGCCGCCGACGAAAAGGGCAGCCGCAACCTGATCGGCATCAAGGATCCGGTGATCGACGCCCTGATCGACAAGGTGATCTTCGCCGGGGATCGCGCCGCCCTGGTCGCCGCCTGCCGCGCCCTCGACCGGGTGCTGTGCTGGGGCACCTATGTCGTGCCGCAATGGCACATCACCGCCGACCGGATCGCCGTCTGGAACCGCTTCGGCCGGCCTGACGTGAAGCCCCGCTATGCCTCGGGCTTTCCCGATACCTGGTGGTTCGACGAGGCGAAAGCGGCGGCGCTGAAGGGATAGGCTTCCCTGCGGCCAACGGCTTGCTATCATCCCCGCGATGTTCAGCCTGTCCCTTCGCCTGGCCCGCGCCGCGGCCGTCCTCCTGGTTGCCGCCGGCCCCGCGCTGGCCGATCCGAGGCCCGCTTTTTCGCCTTTCGGCGATGTGAAATACGCGGCCGGCTTTTCGCATTTCGATTATGTCGATCCCGGGGCCCCCAAGGGCGGGCGGCTGAGCCTTTCCGCCCTCGGCACCTTCGATTCGCTCAACCCCTATATCGTGCGCGGTGTCGCCGTCCAGGGCACCGAGCTGACCACCGACAGCCTGATGGTGGCGAGCAGCGACGAGCCCGATTCGTTCTATGGCCTGCTGGCCGAGAGCATCGATGTCGCCGCCGATTTTTCCACCGTCACCTTCCGCCTGCGCCCCGAGGCGCGATTCGCCGACGGCAGCCCGGTAACCTCGGCCGACGTGGCCGCGACCTGGCAGACCCTCCGCTACAAGGGCGATCCCAACTGGCGCCAGCGCCTCGGCGACATCGCCGGGGTCGATGCCCCCGACCCGGCGACCGTGCATGTCCGCTTCGCGATGAAGGGGCTGCGCACCCTGCCGGTCGCCATCGCGACCATGCCGGTGCTGCCCGCCGCCTATCTCGCCAGCCATGATCTCGACCAGCCGGGGCTGGAGCCCCTGCCCGGCTCCGGCCCTTACCGGGTGGCGGCGGTCGAGGCCGGGCGCGGCATCACCTACGAGCGGCGGGCGGATTACTGGGCGCGCGACCTGAACGTGAACCGGGGCCGTTACAATTTCGACCGCATCTCGATCGACTATTACCGCGACCGCGACATTGAATTCGAAGCCTTCAAGGCCGGCGCCACGGATTTCCGCGAGGAATTCACCTCGCGCCTGTGGGCGACCGGCTATGTCGGCCCGGCCTTCGACAAGGGCTTCGTGAAGCGCGGCGAAGTGGCGGACGAGCGGCCGACGGGCATCCAGGCCTTCTTCCTGAACCTGCGGCGCGAGAAGTTCCAGGACGTCCGCGTGCGCCGGGCGATCGGCCTCGCCTTCGATTTCGAATGGTCGAACAAGGCGCTGTTCTACGGCGCCTATTCGCGCATGGCCTCGATCTTCGAGAATTCGGTGCTGGCCGCCCATGGCTGGCCCAGCTCGGCCGAACTCGCCATCCTCGAGATGTACCGGGGCCAGATCCCCGACGCCGTCTTCGGCGGCCCCTACATGCCGGCGGCGACGGACGGCAGCGGCAATATCCGCGACCGGCTGAAGGCCGCGCGCGATCTTCTGGCCGCGGCGGGCTGGACCGTCAGCGAGGGCAAGCTGGTGAACGCCAGGGGCGAGTCCTTCGAGATCGAAGTATTGAGCGACGAGCCGGTGATGGCCCGCATCTTCCAGCCCTTCGTCCAGAATCTGCAACGGCTGGGCTTCGCCGCCCGCTATCGCGAGGTCGATCCGACCTCCTATCAGCTGCGCCGGCAGAATTTCGATTACGACGTGATTTCGCAGCGCTTCGCCCTCGGCGCCACCCCGACCACCGAACTCCGCGATCTCTGGGGCTCGGAAAACGCCGACGCGCCGGGCAGCCTGAACCTGTCCGGGATCAAGGACCCGGTGGTCGACATGCTGATCAGCCGGATGATCGGCGCCGAGAGCCGGCCGGACTACATGACCGCGGCCCATGCCCTCGACCGGGTGGTGATGTGGAACGACTACATCATCCCGCAATGGTACAAGAGCAGCCGCACCATCGCCTGGTGGGACCGTTTCGGCCAGCCGGCCACCGCGCCGGTCTACGACCTCGGCGTCGTCGACACCTGGTGGTTCGATCCCGCGCGCGGCGCCGCCATCGATGCCGGAAAGGCCCCCTGATGGGCATCTATCTGCTGCGCCGGCTGCTGCTGATCGTGCCGACGCTGTTCGGCATCATGCTGATCAATTTCCTGGTCATCCAGCTCGCCCCGGGCGGGCCGCTGGAACAGGTCATGGCGCGTTACACCTCGTCGGACAACGCGATGCAGGGCCGCCTGTCCTCGGGCGGGTCCGAGACGCTGGGTGGCGGCGGCGGCGTCACCGGCGGCGGGGGCGACAGCCGCTATCGCGGCGCCCGCGGCCTCGATCCCCAGTTCATCAAGGAGCTGGAGGTCCAGTTCGGTTACGACAAGTCGCTGGGCGAGCGTTTCCTGAAGATGGCCGGGGATTACCTGCGCTTCGACCTCGGCACCAGTTTCTTCCAGGCCCGGCCGGTGATCGACCTGATCCTCGACAAGCTGCCGGTCTCGATTTCCCTCGGCCTGTGGACGACGCTGATCGTCTATCTCATCTCGATCCCGCTCGGCATCGCCAAGGCGGTGCGGGACGGCAGCCGTTTCGACGTCTGGACCTCGGGCGTCATCGTCCTTGGCTATGCGGTGCCGGCCTTCCTGGTCGCCGTCCTGCTCATCGTCTTCTTCGCCGGCGGCAGCTTCTGGTCGATCTTTCCCTTGCGCGGTCTGGTCTCGGACAATTTCCACGAACTCGGCCTGTGGCGGAAGATCGGCGATTACGCCTGGCACATGACCCTGCCGATCCTGTCCATGGTGATCAGCGGTTTCGCCACCCTGACCCTGCTGACCAAGAATTCCTTCCTCGACGAGATCAACAAGCAATATGTCGTGACCGCGCGGGCCAAGGGCCTCGGCGAAAGCGCCATCCTGTACGCCCACGTCTTCCGCAACGCGATGCTGATCGTCATCGCCGGCTTTCCCGCCGCCTTCATCGGCATTCTCTTCACCTCGTCGCTGATGACCGAGGTGATCTTCTCCCTCGACGGGCTGGGACTTCTGGGTTTCCAGGCGGCGGAGAAGCGGGACTATCCGATCATCTTCGGCACGCTCTATCTCTTCTCGCTGATCGGGCTCATCACCAGCATCGTCTCGGATTTCACCTATACGCTGGTCGATCCCCGCATCGACTTCGAGCGGCGGGAAAACTGACATGGCGCGCCTCGCCCTCACGCCCCTGACCCGGCGGCGGCTGAAGCGGTTCCGCGCCAACAGCCGGGGCTTCTGGTCGCTGTGGATCTTCCTCGGCCTGTTCACCCTCAGCCTCTTCGCCGAATTCATCGCCAACGACCGGCCGCTCTATATCGGCATGGAGGGGAAATCCTATTTCCCGACCCTGATCGATTACACCGAGACCGAGCTGGGCGGCGATTTCGAGACCCTCGCCGATTACACCTCGCCCTTCATGCACGAGCTTTTCACCGAGAAGGGCGCGACCGTGATCTGGCCCCTGATCCCCTTCTCGTGGGACACGGTGGTGCGGGAGGTCGCGCCCTATCCGGCGCCGCCCTCCGCCCTCAACTGGCTGGGCACCGACAATGACGGACGGGATATCACGGCGACGCTGATCTACGGCTTTCGCATCTCGGTCGCCTTCGGCCTCGCGCTGACCCTCGCCGCCAGCGTGATCGGCGTCCTCGCCGGCCTGACCCAGGGCTTCCTCGGCGGCCTGACCGATCTCCTGATGCAGCGCTTCATCGAGATCTGGTCGGGGATGCCCGTTCTCTATCTCCTCATCATCCTGTCGGCGGTGATCGAGCCGACCTTCTTCTGGCTGCTCGGCATCATGCTGCTGTTCTCGTGGATGGAGCTGGTCGGCCTCGTCCGGGCCGAGGCGCTGCGGGCGCGCAATTTCGATTACGTGCGGGCGGCGCGGGCGCTCGGCCTCGGCAATATCCGCATCATGCTGCGCCATGTCCTGCCCAACACGCTGGTCGCGACCCTGACCATGCTGCCCTTCGTCATGAACGGCTCGATCTCCACCCTCACCTCGCTCGACTACCTGCGCTTCGGCTTGCAGCAATCGGCGCCCTCCCTCGGCAAGCTGCTGTCCCAGGCCAAGGATCTCGCGGTGCAGGCGCCGTGGATCCCGCTGTCGGCCTTCTTCACCGTCGCGCTGCTGCTGTCCCTCCTCGTCTTCATCGGCGAGGCGACGCGCGATGCCTTCGACCCGAGGCGGGGACCATGACCGCCCCGCTCCTCGTCATCCGCGACCTGGTCGCCCGCTTCGCGACCGAGACCGGCCCCCGGGATGTGGTCAGGGGCGTCAGCCTGTCCGTCGCCGCCGGCGAGATCGTCGCGCTGGTCGGTGAAAGCGGCTCGGGCAAGTCGGTCACCGCCCTCTCGGTCCTGCAACTGCTGGCGAAGGGCCAGGGCAGCAATCCCCAGGGCTCCATCCAGCTCGACGGCCGGGAAATGATCGGCGCCGACGACGAAACCCTGCGCGCCATGCGCGGGGGTGTCGCCGCCATGATCTTCCAGGAGCCGATGACGGCGCTCAATCCGCTGCACCGGATCGGCCGCCAGATCGAGGAAGTGCTGAGCCTGCACACCGATCTCGATGCCGCCGGTCGCCGCGCCCGGGTCGCCGACCTCCTGCGCGAGGTCGGGCTGGAGGCGCTGGCCACCCGGCTGGACGCCTTCCCGCACGAGCTTTCCGGCGGCCAGCGCCAGCGGGTGATGATCGCCATGGCGCTGGCCGGCAATCCGAAACTGCTGATCGCCGACGAGCCGACCACCGCCCTCGACGTCACGGTCGAGGCGAAGATCCTCGACCTGTTGCAGGATCTCGTCCGCAGCCGGGGCCTCGGCCTTTTGCTGATCACCCATAATCTCGCCGTCGTGCGCCGCCACGCCACCCGCGTCGCCGTGATGCACGAGGGGCTGCTGGTCGAGGAAGCCCCGACCGCGACGATCTTCGCCGCGCCCCGGCACCCCTATACCCGCCATCTGATCGAGGCAGAGCCGAAGGGCCGGCCGGCGCCGGTGCCGAACGGCGCGCCCGAAGTATTGTCGGCCGAGAATATCCGCGTCGCCTTCACCCTGAAGCGCGGGCTGTTCGGCGGCACCCTCAGCGAACTCGTCGCCGTCGACGGCGCCAGCCTGTCGGTCCGCCGGGGCGAGACCCTGGCCATCGTCGGCGAAAGCGGCTCGGGCAAATCGACTCTCGGCTTCGCCCTGCTCCGCCTCATCCGCTCCACCGGGCGCATCACCTTCCTGGGCGAGGACCTGCGGCGTCTCTCGGGCGCGGCGCTGCGGGCGAAGCGCAAATCCTTCCAGGTCGTGTTTCAGGACCCTTACGGCAGCCTCAGCCCGCGCATGACCATCGGCGAAGTGGTGGGCGAAGGCCTGGCCGCCCATCATCTGGCCGGCGATGCCGCCACGCGGCGGGTGAAGGTTCAGGCCGCGCTCGCCGATGTCGGCCTCGACCCCGACATGATCGACCGTTTTCCCCATGAATTCTCGGGCGGGCAGCGCCAGCGCGTGGCGATCGCCCGGGCCCTCGCCCTCGATCCCGATCTCGTCGTCCTCGACGAGCCGACCTCCGCCCTCGACCGCTCGATCCAGGGCCAGATCGTCGACCTCCTGCGCGGGCTGCAGGAAAAGCGGGGCTTCGCCTATCTGTTCATCTCCCACGATCTGAAGGTGGTCCGCGCCATGAGCCACCGCATGATCGTGATGCACGCCGGCCGCATCGTCGAAACCGGCACGGTCGACGACGTGGTGGCCGCCCCGCGCGAAGCCTATACGAAGGCGCTGATCGACGCGGCGATGCTGAACCCCTGACGGACATGCCCCGCTTCGCCGCCAACCTCAGCCTGATGTTCACCGAATGGCCCTTCCTCGACCGTTTCGCGGCGGCGGCGGACGCCGGCTTTTCGGCGGTCGAATTCCTGTTCCCCTATGATCATCCGCCGGAGGTCGTCGCCGACCGCCTGAGCGCGAATGGCCTCGAACTCGCGCTGTTCAACCTGCCGCCGGGCGACTGGGCGGCGGGGGAGCGCGGCCTCGCCGCCCTGCCGGATCGCTTCGACGACCTGAAGGCCGGCATCCAACAGGCGATCCCTTATGCCGAAGCCATGGGGGCGAGGCGCCTGCACCTGATGGCCGGCATCGCCGACCGGGGCGCGCCCCCCGCCCGCGAAGCCTATCGCCGCGCCGTCCTTCATGCCGCCGAAACCCTGGCCGACCGGGGGATCGAGCTGATGATCGAGCCGATCAACCGGCGGGACATGCCGGGTTATTTCCTCGACGATTTCGCCTTCGCCGAAGCGCTGATCCGCGACCTCGCCCTGCCCGGCCTGAAGCTCCAGTTCGACATCTATCACCGCCAGATCCTGCAGGGCGACGTGACCATGGCCCTGCGCCGCCTGCTGCCGCTCATCGGCCATGTCCAGGTCGCCAGCGTGCCCTCCCGCCACGAACCGGACGGGGAGGAATTGAACCACCCCTTCCTGTTCGACGAATTGGATCGTCTGGGTTACACCGGCTTCGTCGGCTGCGAGTATGTCCCCCGCGCGGGCACGCTGGCGAGCCTCGGCTGGCTGCGGCGCTGAGATCAGAACCTTCTCGTCGCCCCGGCGAAGGCCGGGGCCTTATGACGAGAAAGGCGCCCTCGCCTGAAAAAGATCCCGGCCTTCGCCGGGATGACGCTTGGGGTGGAAAAATCTTCTCGTCGTCCCGGCGAAGGCCGGGACCTCGCGACGATAGAGGCGCCCTTGCCTGATAGAGATTCCGGCCTGCGCCGGAATGACGAGTGTAGGGTTACGGATACCCTTTCGGGACCCCGTCAGCCGGGCGGGATGCCCCCAATGCTCGGGCGAACGGCCCGATCCGGTTCAATTCCAGGCGTCAGTTCCCAGGGCGCCGGATTGCGCGCAGGGCGGGGGCGCCCGAGGCGAGGCCCCGCTCCTGCCGCACCCGGTCTTCGAGGGCCGCGCGCGGCTCGATGGTCACGGCCATGACCGCCGCCGTCGCATGGACCACGCTGCCGTCCCCCCGGGCGAGGGCGACATGGCCCGGGTAACACAGGATGTCGCCCCGGCGGATGTTACCGTCCGCGACCGGAACACCGAAGGCGGCCTGAAGATCGCTGTCGCGCGGCACGGCGATGCCGGCCCTGGCATAGGCGATCTGGACGAGGCCCGAGCAATCGATGCCTTCCGCCGTCCGCCCGCCCCAGAGATAGGGCGTGCCGAGGAAGCTTTCCGCCGTCGCGACGACGTCGGGCGCCACGGCGTCCAGCGGTGCCCCATGAGCGGCGAAGACGAAGCGGCCGCAGGACAGGCGCAGCCAGCGGCCATCCGCGCTCGCCCCCTCGACCGCGAGGCGGGCGCCCATCGAAAGAGCGATCACCGCCGGCCGCTTCAGGTCGGGCGCGGGGTAGAGATGCGTGCGCGGCACGGCGACGACATGGGTCGCGAGAGGTGCCGCGCCCCGGGTCAGGGCCGCCCGGGGCACGAAGCCCACATAACCATCGGTGCCGAGCTGGCCCCAGAGCCAGCCGTCCTTGCGATCCTCATAGACCGTGAAATCCTCGCCATAGAGGACTTCGGTGTCGAGGCTGGCGGCCGCTTCCGGCCGGGGCCGCAGGGCGGCATGGGGCACGATGACGTGAAACGCCTCGCCGGGGACGAAGCGCGCGGCCTCGACCCGCCCTTCGAGGAAATCGGCGGCGAGGTCGTCCCGTGCCGGGGTCAGCCGGCGGTCGAAACCGCTCATGCGCCGAAACGGTCCGCGATCAGGGCATAGAGGGCGCGGATGGCATAGGCTTCCGCGCCGACGGGACGACCCGGTCCCGGCTTGGGTGCCCAGGCGAAGACGTCGAAATGGACCCAGGACGGGGTCTCGGTCACGAAACGCTTCAGGAACAGGGCCGCGGTCACGGCGCCGGCCATGCCGCCGTCCGAGACGTTGTTCAGATCGGCGACCCGCGAGTCCAGCCATTTGTCATAGGGCGCCCACAGGGGCAGGCGCCAGACGGGATCGCGCTGGTCGAGGCCGGCGTCCGATATCGCCGCCGCCAGTTCGTCGTCGGGCGTGAACATCGCCGGCAGGTCGGGGCCGAGGGCGACGCGCGCCGCCCCGGTCAGGGTCGCCATGTCGATGAGAAGATCGGGCCGGTCCTCGTCCGCCTCGGCGAGGGCGTCGGCCAGGATCAGGCGGCCCTCGGCGTCGGTATCGCCGATCTCGACCGTCAGGCCCTTGCGCGAGGTCAGCACGTCGCCCGGGCGCATGGCATTGCCCGAGACGGCATTTTCCACGGCGGGAATCAGCACGCGCAGGCGCACCGGCAGGCCTGCGTCCATGATCATATGGGCAAGGCCGAGGACATGGGCCGCACCGCCCATGTCCTTCTTCATCAGGGCCATGTAGCTGCCGGTCTTCAGGTTCAGCCCGCCGGTGTCGAAGCAGACGCCCTTGCCGACGAGGGTGATGCGCGGCAGGCCCGCCTCGCCCCAGGTCATGTCGATCAGCCGCGGGCTGCGCTCCGACGCCCGCCCGACGGCATGGACCATGGGATAGCCGGCCTCGATCAGATCGTCGCCGACGATGATGTTGATGCGGGCGTCATGCACCGTCGCGACCCGCAGGGCTGCTTCGGCGAGTTCGGCGGGGCCAAGGTCGGAGGCCGGCGTATTGACCAGATCGCGGATCAGGAACACCGCCTCTGCGGTGCGCCGCACCTGATCGAGGTCGGCACCCACGGGGGGGACGAGAAGGGGCGCCGGCTTGCCGTCGTCGTCCTTGTAGCGGCGGAAGCCATAGCGGCCCATGACCCAGCCCAGCGTCGCCGCCGTCGCCTCGATCGGGCCGAGCGGCGTCGCGATCTCGTAAGTGCCGGGCGGCAGCGCGGCGGACAGGGCGCCGAAGCCATAGGGCTCGCTCTCGAAGGCGCCGCCCATGCCGAACAGCACGAGGCCGAGGCCACCGTCCGCCGCCGGCACCAGAAGATGGCTGCCGGGCTTGCCGTCGAAGCCGGTCGCGCGGGCGAAGCGCAGGGCCGCGGGCGGCACCTTGTCGATCAGGCCGTCGAGCCCGCCCTTGACGATGCAGTGGATGGGCACCGCCTGGTCGCGACTGGCGATCAGGGGCAGCGGCAGGGCGAGTGTTGCGGGAATGATTTCGGACATGGCAGCTTCGTTACGGATGCGCTTGCGGAACGACTCGGGGTCGGGTTGCCTTGCGCCGAGCTTAACCCAGCCTGCGGAGCCTTGCCCATGGCCGTGCACCAAAAGCCTGTCCTCGTCATCGGCGACAAGAATTACTCATCCTGGTCGATGCGGCCGTGGATCGCCATGACCGCCGGCGGCATCGATTTCGAGGAGGTGCACGTCAAGCTGCGCACCGAGGCGACCAAGGCGATCATCCTGCGCCATTCCCCCAGCGGCACGGTGCCGGCGCTGAAACTCGGCGACGTGGTGGTGCCTGAATCGCTGGCGATCTGCGAATGGGCGGCGGAAAACGCCAGGACCGGGCCGTTGCTGCCGGTCGATTCGGTCGCGCGGGCGGTCTGCCGCGCGGCTTCGGCCGAGATGCATTCGGGCTTCGTCACCTTACGCAAGGAATGCCCGATGGACATCCTGGCGCGCGAGACCTGCCACCCGATCTCCGATGCCTGCCGCAGCGACATCGCCCGCATCGAAGCGCTGTGGGAGAACTGCCGGCACCATTTCGGCGCCGGCGGTCCCTATCTGTTCGGCCATTTCACCATCGCCGACGCCATGTTCGCGCCGGTGGTCAGCCGCTTCATCACTTACGGCGTGCATCTTCTGCCCGAGTCGGCGGATTATGTCGCCGCCGCCTCGCACCACCCGGCCTATCAGGCCTGGGTCGCCGGGGCGAAGCTGCAGGTCGAAACCGGAATCTGACCCCGGTCAGCCCCCTCTGGTCAGGCCGGGACCGCCGAGCCCCAGTAATTGAAGGCGGCGATCTTCGGCGTGCCCGGCAGATACATGGTCTCCAGCTTCCGGACGTGGAAGCCCCCGGCCGACAGAAGGTCGGGGATCGGCCGATGCAGGTTGCAACCGCCGAAGCAGCGCTTCCACATCGGATTGACCCGGCCCTGCCAGGTCTTCACGCCATGATCCGGCGCTTCGCCATGTTCGCAGAACAGCAATTCGCCCCCGGGCTTCAGCACCCGGCGCATTCCCTTGAGGGCGGTCACCGGGTCCGGGATGGTGCAGAGACTATAGGTCATCAGCACCGTGTCGACCGAGGCATCGGCGAGCGGAATCCGCTCCCCCGGCAGGCCGATGAATTCGACCGGAAAGCCGAGGCCCTTGGCCCTTTTGCCGGCGATCTTCCAGGATTCTTCCGACGGATCGAGGCCGATCACCTTCTCGACCTTCGCGGCATCGTAATAGGGCAGGTTCAGCCCGGTGCCGATGCCGATTTCGAGCACGGTGCCCCGGGCCAGCGGCACCACCTTGCCGCGCTGATAGCTGATCGGCTTCATGCCGCAGACAAAATTGATGATCCGCGGCACGACGTGCCGCTCGTATAGGCCCATGACGCTCACTCCCCTTCGACGATTTTCAGCAGTTTTCTTTCGAGAACCGCGAGGACATTCGCGAGGTCTGCGCCCCGCTTCATGACCCGTCCCCCCGCTGCGATCACCGCAAAGGCGCCTTGCTTGCGCGCCAGTGCCGGCCTCTTCTCGATCCTGTAGAGCGGCTGTTCCGACGTGCGGCGATGGACAGCGAAAACCGCCACTTCCGCCCCGTCGGCCATGGCGTAGTCGCGCCATTCGCCGGCCGCGACCATGCGGCCATAAAGTCCCAGGATCTGATCGAGTTCGCGCCGTGAAAAGAAGACCCGCTTCGGGGCGGCATGGGGGCTGGCGGCCTGTTCGGCACCGGAGCTGCGTCCCGGAACCATCACGACGACGCCACGTTCCATGCGTTTCCATCCCCTCCTGTCACGGCGGTTTCATCTTGGGCGCGGCATGATGACCCGACAAGCGAAAAGGGCGGAATGGACGAATTCGCCGATTGACTTGGCATCACCCATGGATATGTTCGCCGGCGGGTCACGTCCCCCCACCGGGACGCTGCTTATCTGGAAGGATAAGTCCAAAATGACAAAGCCTACCCTTCGTCCCGCCACGCCCCTGTTCTCCTCGGGCCCCTGCGCCAAGCGCCCCGGCTGGACCACCGCCGCCCTCAATGACGCCCTCGTGGGCCGTTCGCATCGCTCGAAGCCTGGCAAGGCCAAACTTCTGAAAGCGATCGAAGACACCCGCCGCATCCTGAAGGTGCCGGCCGATTACAAGATCGGCATCGTGCCCGCCTCGGATACCGGCGCGGTCGAAATGGCCCTGTGGTCGATGCTCGGTGCCCGCGGCATCGACATGCTGGCCTGGGAGAGCTTCGGCTCCGGCTGGATCAACGACGTCGTCAAGCAGCTGAAGCTGAAGGACGTGCGCAAGATCGAATCCGGTTACGGCGAATTGCCGGACCTGAGCCAGGTCGACAAGACCCGCGACGTGGTCTTCACCTGGAACGGCACCACCTCGGGCGTTCGCGTGCCGAATGCCGACTGGATCGCCGACGACCGCGAAGGCGTCACCATCTGCGACGCGACCTCGGCCGCCTTCGCCATGGACCTGCCCTGGTCCAAGCTCGACGTCACCACCTTCTCCTGGCAGAAGGTCCTCGGCGGCGAAGCGGCCCATGGCATGATCATCCTCTCGCCCCGCGCGGTCGAGCGGCTGACCACCTATTCCCCGCCCTGGCCGATGCCGAAGATCTTCCGCATGACCTCCGGCGGCAAGCTCTCGGACGGTATCTTCAAGGGCGAGACGATCAACACCCCGTCGATGCTCTGCGTCGAGGATTACCTCGATGCCCTCGCCTGGGCCGATTCTGTCGGCGGGCTGGACGGTCTGATCGCCCGCTCCGAGAAGAACCTCGGCCTGCTCGAAGCCTGGGTCGCCAAATCCGCCTGGGCCGGCTTCCTCGCCGAGGACAAGGCCATCCGGTCCTGCACCTCGGTCTGCTTCAAGGTCGTCGACCCCTGGGCCCTCGCCCTCGACGCCGACGGCCAGGCGGCGGTCGCCAAGAAGCTGGCCGACCTTCTCGACAAGGAAGGCGTCGCCTATGACATCGGCGCTTACCGCGATGCCCCTTCGGGCCTGCGCATCTGGGCCGGCGCCACGGTCGAGGCCTCCGACCTCGAAGCCCTGCTGCCCTGGCTCGACTGGGCCTATGCCGAAGTGAAGGCCCAGGTCTCGGCCGCCTGAACAGCGTCGTCGCCCCGGCGAAAGCCGGGGCCCTTCACCCGCGTTTCTTTTCAGATCCCCACGAGATCCCGGCCTTCGCCGGGATGACGCGCGCGGACAAACCTTAAGGTGCCCCCATGCCCAAGGTCCTCATTTCCGACGAACTCAGCCCCGCCGCCGCCCAGATCTTTCGCGATCGCGGCGTTGAAGTGGACGTCAAGACCGGCCTGAAGAAGGACGAGCTGATCGCCATCATCGGTCAGTACGACGGCCTCGCCATCCGCTCCGCCACCAAGGTGACGGCCGATGTGCTGGCCGCCGCGACCAACCTGAAGGTCGTCGGCCGCGCCGGTATCGGCGTCGACAATGTCGACATTCCGGCGGCGACCGCGCGCGGCGTCGTCGTGATGAACACGCCCTTCGGCAATTCGATCACCACGGCGGAACATGCGATCGCCATGATGTTCGCGGTCGCCCGCGACATTCCGGCCGCCAGCGCCTCGACCCATGCCGGCAAGTGGGAAAAGAACCGCTTCATGGGCGTGGAGCTTTACGCCAAGACCCTCGGCCTCATCGGCGCCGGCAACATCGGCTCGATCGTCGCCGACCGGGCGCAAGGGTTGAAGATGCAGGTCATCGCCTATGACCCGTACCTCACCCCCGAGCGCGCGCTCGAGATGGGCGTGACCAAGGTCGAGCTGGACGAGCTGTTCGCCCGCGCCGACTTCATCACCCTGCACACCCCGCTGACCGACGGCACCCGCAACATCATCAACGCGGCCTCGATCGCCAAGATGAAGGACGGCGTGCGCATCATCAATTGCGCCCGCGGCGGCCTGATCGTCGAGGAAGACCTGCTGGCGGCGCTGAATTCCGGCAAGGTCGCCGGTGCCGCCCTCGACGTCTTCGCGGTCGAGCCGGCCAAGGAGAACATCCTGTTCGGCCACGAGAAGGTGGTCTGCACCCCGCATCTCGGCGCCTCGACGACGGAAGCGCAGGAAAACGTCGCCCTGCAGGTGGCCGAGCAGATGTCGGCCTATCTGATCGAAGGCGCCGTCTCCAACGCCCTGAACATGCCTTCGGTCACCGCCGAGGAAGCGCCGCGCCTGCGCCCCTACATGAAGCTGGCGGCCCAGCTCGGCGCCTTCGCCGGCAAGCTGTCGGCCGAGGTCGGCATCCGCAAGGTGACGATCGAATATGAAGGCGCCGCCGCGAAGCTGAACACCCGTCCACTGACCGCGATCGCGCTGCAGGGCCTGCTCGGCCCCCTGATGCCGTCGGTGAACATGGTGAACGCGCCCGTGATCGCCAAGGAGCGCAACATCGCCGTCGCCGACACCAAGCTGGAAGCCCCCAGCAACTATCAGACCCTGATGCGCATCACGGTCGAGATGGACGGCAAGACCCGTTCGGTCGCCGGCACCCTGTTCGCCGACGCCCATCCGCGCATCGTCTCGATCAAGGGCATCACGGTCGAAGCCGAGCTGACCCCGCACATGCTCTATGTCACCAACGAGGACAAGCCGGGCTTCATCGGCGCTCTCGGCTCGATCCTCGGCGAGGCCGGCCTCAACATCGCGACCTTCAACCTCGGCCGCCGCACCGCGGGCGAGGAGGCGATCTGCCTCGTCGCCGTCGACGAAGCGATCCCCCAGGCCGTGGTCGACAAGGTCCGCGCCCTGCCCCACGTGAAGCAGGCCCAGGCCCTCGATTTCTGATCGGGGCCGAACAGCCGGATGTTTCCAGCACCCTCCCGCCCCGGCGGGAGGGTGTTTTGCCGTCTGCCCCCCTGCTCGCGCCCAACCTCCGCGTATCATGGCAGAAACAGGTCGAAACCGGCCAAAGGGGCTTTCCATGCGGCCCGGCAGGCCGGACTCTCGGCAGTCCCCTCGTCGAGGACGAAACGAAAGGATCACCCGCTTGACCAAGACTGTCGTGATCACGGGCGCGGGCTCCGGCATCGGCCGGGCGACCGCGCTGGCCTTCGCCGCCAGGGCAAATCCCGTCGTCCTCGCCGGGCGACGGGCCGAGCCGCTGGAGGAGACAAGGGCCCTGCTGCCGGACCCGGCCCTTGGCCTCGTCGTGCCGACCGATGTCACCGACGAGGCGGCGGTGGCGCGATTGTTCGAGGCGGCGGTCGATACCTTCGGGCGGGTCGATGTCCTGTTCAACAATGCCGGCATCTTCGGCGCGGGCGGCAGTGTCGATCTGGTCGATGTCGCGGCCTGGCGGGCGCTGGTCGAGGTCAATCTGACCGGCTCGTTCCTTTGCGCCGCCGAAGCCTTCCGGGTCATGAAGGCGCAAGCCCCGCAGGGTGGGCGGATCATCAACAATGGCTCGATCTCGGCCCATCACCCGAGGCCTTTCTCGGCCGCCTATACGGCGACCAAACACGCGATCACCGGCCTGACCAAATCGATCTCGCTCGATGGCAGGCCCTTCGGCATCACCTGCGGCCAGATCGATATCGGCAATGCCGCGACCGGCATGACCGGCCAGATGGCGGTGGGAATGCCTCAGGCCGATGGCAGCATCAAGCCCGAGTCCCGGATGGATGTCGCCCGCGCGGCCGAGGCAGTGGTGTTCATGGCCTGTCAGCCGGCCGAAGCCGATATTTCCTTCCTGACCATCGCGGCGACCACCATGCCCTTCATCGGCCGGGGTTAGGCCCCCGTGTCGGGATCGTCACCGGCAGGCCGGGTGGCGGCCAGTCCTGGCGGAAGGGCGCGACGTTATAGGCGAATTGCGCCGCCGTCGCCGACCAGGTGAAACCGAGGGCATGGCGCCGGCAGGCGGCGGGATCGAGGTCGAGGGCTTTCCGGCAGGCGGCCGCCAGATCCTCGTCCATCGCCCCCGTCTCGGGCGAGAGCACGTCGAGCGGGCCGGCCACCGGATAGGCGGCGACCGGCAGGCCGCAGGCCATGGCTTCCAGCATGACGAGGCCGAAGGTATCGGTCCGGCTGGGGAAGACGAAGACATCGCCCGCCCGGAAATGGGCGACCAGATCGTCGCCGTGCCGGGCGCCGGCGAAATGGACATTCGGGTAGAGCGCCTTCAGCCGGGCCATTTCCGGCCCGTCGCCGACCACCAGTTTCGAGCCCGGCAGGTCCAGTTTCAGGAAGGCATCGATATTCTTCTCGACCGCCAGCCGGCCGACATAGCTGAAGACCGGTCGCGGCAGGTGGGACAGCAGGTCGCGCGGCCCGGGCGTGAAGCGGTCGAGATCGACGCCGCGCGACCAGGCGCGCAGATTGCCGAAACCGCGCGCCGACAGTTCGTCATGCAGCGAGCGCGTCGCCACCATCAGCCCGCGCGACGGCGCATGGAAGCGCCGGACGAAGCGATAGGTCAGCGCCAGCGGCACGCCGAAACGCGCCTTCACATATTCGGGGAAGCGGGTGTGATAGGCGGTGGTGAACGGCAGGCCCTGGCGCAGGCACAGGCGCCGCGCCGCCCAGCCCAACGGTCCTTCGGTCGCGATATGGATGGCATCGGGGGCGAAACCGGCGAAGATGCGCGCCATGCGCCGCCGGGGCGCCAGTGCCAGGCGGATTTCGGGATAGGTCGGCATCGGCACGCTGCGGAACTGGTCCGGCGTCACGAAGCCGACGACATGGCCGAGCAGGGCCAACTCCCGCGCCACCGTGTCGAGGGTGCGCACGACGCCGTTCACCTGGGGATACCAGGCATCGGTGACGATCAGGATGCGCAGGGGATGTTCGGTCGACGGCACGCTGGCCGTTACCGGCAGGGTCTGGGCGGCGCGGATCATCAGGCGGGAACGGTCGCGACTTGGCGGCTGCGCTTGCGAACCTGGCGCGTTTCATATTCCCGCGCCCAGTTCAGGATTTCCATGCGGCCATCGGCATGTTCGACGAGGGCGGTGCAGCTTTCGACCCAGTCGCCATCGTTGCAATAGGTGATGCCGTCGATATCGCGGATCTCGGCATGGTGGATGTGGCCGCAGATCACGCCATCGACACGATGGCGACGGGCTTCCTCCGCCACCGCGTCCTCGAAGCTCGAGATGTAATCGACGGCATTCTTCACCTTGTGTTTCAGATAGGCGGAGAGCGACCAGTAGGAATAGCCGAGACGCCGGCGCAGGACATTGAACCAGGTGTTCAGCGTCAGCACGATGTTATAGGCCCGGTCGCCGAGATGAGCGAGCCAGCGGGCATATTTCACCACGCCGTCGAAGGCATCGCCGTGCAGCACGAGAAAGCGGCGGCCATCGGCCCCGGTGTGGATCGCTTCCATCAGCACGGCGACGCCGCCGAAATGCAGATCGACGTAATCCCGCGCCGCCTCGTCGTGATTGCCGGGGATATAGGTCACCTTCGTGCCCTTGCGCGCCTTGCGCAGCACCTTCTGGATCACGTCGTTGTGGCTCTGGGTCCAGAACCACGAGCGGCGCAGACGCCAGCCGTCGATGATGTCGCCGACGAGATAGAGCTGGTCCGACTCCGTGTGTTTCAGGAAGTCGAGCAGGATGTCGGCCTGGCAACCCCGCGTGCCGAGATGAATGTCGGAAATGAAGATGCTGCGGAAGCGGCGCTTGTCCTTCGGCGATTCGATCGCATCGTCATCGTCGCCCGCCCCCTGATCGGCGGCCGATCCCGAAATCCCCGCGCCCATGGCGGCGAGCGTGTCGAGATCATGGCGTCGGGCCAATGTTGGCGACAGCCGTGTCAACAAAGCCGAACCCTTCCGTCACAAAGATGTAATCACAAGACATCACGCAACTTATAGCACGAACAATGACGGCAATATAATGTCGTCATCGAAAAACAATATAGTGTGACCGGCAATACTCATAAAATGACGGTTCATTGACCAATAAGTCGAAATGATGACAATAACTGATCTGGAGCGGCCGCGACATCTGGCGATCATCTACAATCCGGTGGCGGGCCGGCGCCGGGGCCGGCGATTTCATGCCGCGCTGGCGGCCCTGCGGGGCACCGGGATCGAGGTCGCGCTGCATGAGACCGAGGCGCCGGGCCATGCCACCACCCTGGCCCGGCGGCTGGCCGACCGGGTGGGGACCGTCGAGGCCATCGTCGCCGCCGGGGGCGACGGCACCATCAATGAAGTGGTGAACGGCCTCGCGGGCACGGCCATGCCCCTTGGCATCATTCCCCTGGGCACGGCCAATGTCCTTGCGCTGGAACTCGGCCTGCCGCGCGGGCCCGGTGCGGTCGCGGCCGTGCTGGCCGCCGGGAGAACGCGGCCCATCGGCCTTGGCCTTGCCCGTTCGGCCTCCGGGGAGCGCCATTTCGTCGTCATGGCGGGTGTCGGTTACGATGCCCATGTCGTCGCCGGGGTGTCGACCCGGTGGAAGCGGCGGCTGGGCAAGCTGGCCTATGTCGGCGAGATGCTCCGGCAACTGGGCCGTTTTCACTTCACGCCTTACCGCCTGAGTTTCGATGGCGGCGCGGCGGTCGAGGCCGCTTCCGCCATCATCGCCAACGGCCGCCATTACGGCGGCGGCTTCGTCTGCGCGCCGGCGGCGGATCTCGGCAATGGCCGGCTGGACGCCTGCCTGTTCGGGGACGGCGGACCTTTGGCGGCGGTGAAATACGGCTTTGCCCTTGGCCTCGATCTCGTGCCCCGGCTGGCTTCGGTGGCACAACGCCCGCTGACGTGGGTGACGATCGACGGTCCGTCTGGCGATCCGCTGCAGGGCGACGGCGACATCATCGCGCGCCTGCCGGCGGAAGTCCTGCTGTCACCACACCGAATCTCCGTCCTGGCGCCGTCGGCCGGCCCCGCCGAGTCGTGACCAAGGCTGGCCCGCCGGAATCGGCGATTCGGAGATTTCCTTTCGAGGATCCCCATGCCTTTGAAATTTTATTGTTCCGTCAGGGGGTTGAGCCCTAACGAACAATTTTTTCAAGAACGGGGCTTGGCAAGAGTGCAGTGCAATGTCATATTGTGCATCGCGGCATCAGCTTGCTGGTGTCGCTGCCCTTCCTGGGCGTTTCCTCCCTAAACTTGGGCCGCGTTTCGACGCGGCCCCTTTTTTTGCCCGCGCCCCGGCCCGCCGGGTCAGAGGGAGAGCTTCAGAGGGAGAGCTGCATCAGCACGCTGTCGAGCCAGCGGCCCTTCTTGAGGCCGACGTGGCGCAGCACGCCTTGCGGGGAAAAGCCCAGGGCGCGGTGCAGGGCGATGGAACCCGCGTTGTCGCTGTCGCCGATGACCGCGATCATCTGGCGAAAGCCCCTCGCCCGGGCTTCCTCGATCAGACCGGCCAGCAGGGCCCGGCCGACACCCCGCCCCACCGCCGCCGGCAGGACATAGACCGAATCCTCCACCGTGTGGCGATAGGCCGAGCGTGGCCGATAAGGCCCGGCATAGGCATAGCCAAGGATGCGGCCGTCATCGGCCTCGGCCACCAGATAGGGAAAGCCGGCGCCGCTGATCGCCTCGAAGCGCTGGGTCATTTCGGCGGGATCCGGCGGCCTTTCCTCGAAGGAGCCGAAGCCGTGTTCCACATGGTGGGCATAGATCGCGGCGATCGCGCCGACATCGCCGGCCACCGCGGGACGCAGGGCGAAACGGGTCATGATTCAGGCGACAACGCGGCCCCCGGGAGGGTGGCAAGGGCGCCCACCAGGGCCTCGAGATCCTGCCGCACCTTGGCGAAGCCGGCATTCGGCTCCAGCCGGACCTCGTCCATGTAGAGCGCCCGGTTGATTTCGATCTGCAGGGCGTGGCGGCCGCGCCGGGGCCGGCCGTAATGATGGGTGATATAGCCGCCGGCATAAGGATCATTGCGCCCGACCCGATAGCCCCGGTCGCGCAGCAGGCCCTCCGCCGCCTCGATGACGAGCGGGGCGCAGCTCATGCCGAAACGGTCGCCCAGCACGATATCCGGGCGGCCGCGACCATTGTCGCGCTCGCCGGGGCCGGCCATCGAGGGCATGGAATGACAGTCCAGCAGCACGACCCTGCCGTGGCGAAGTTCAGCCTCGCCGAGCGCCATGGTCAGCGCGAGATGATAGGGCCGATAGCAGGTGGCGATTCGCGCCTCGGCTTCGGCGAAGGGCAGTTTCTCGCGATAGATCTCGGCGCCATCGGCCACCACCCGGGCAATGGTGCCGAGCCCGCCCAGCACCCGCAGCGACCGCGTGTTGGCGAAGGACGGCAGACTGTCGGCGAACATGGCCGGATCGAGTTCATAGGGCTCGCGATTGGGATCGACATAGGCGCGCGGAAACAGCGCCCGCACCAGCGTCGCGCCCAGCTGCGGCGCCGCCGCGAAGAGCTGGTCGACGAAACAATCCTCGGACCGGCGCAGGGACACCGGGTCCAGCCGCGACTGGCGCAGGAAATCGGCGGGATAAAGCGCCCCCGAATGAGGCGAGCTGAGCACCAGCGGCCGCCGGGCGATGCCCTCCGGCGGCTCCAGCACCCCGACGGCGCCCGTCGCCCCATCCGGCCCGCGCCCATCCGACCCGCGCTCCTCCCGCCGCCGGGACTCGGCACGGGCGGCATCGGCGAGGCTGGAGACGATGGGGACAATGGACACGGGCGGTCATCTCGCTGGATTCAGAAGCTGAACATACAGAATGTCGTTTTCCGGCGGCAAGGTGAAGGGCCGAGAAGCCGATCATCCCCCGACTTTTCCCATCACCCGCGCGCCGCCCGCCATGGGGATGAAAAAGACTGTTGCATAAGCCCGACCAATCCCTTAAATACGCGGCTCCCGGCCCAAGGCACCTACCCACAGCCCCGGCCGCCGGCATGGTTCGGACGCGTAGCTCAGTGGGAGAGCACTACGTTGACATCGTAGGGGTCGCTGGTTCAATCCCAGCCGCGTCCACCATCCATCGCCTCCTCCCGATCATCGATCCACGCCTTCTCCCGCGCGGTCTTCGCCACGAGGCCTGAAATCGTCGGCACGTTTACCTCTCCGCCCCTCACCGGGGCGGCGGGACGGCGTCCCGGGCCGAGGTTTCCGAAAGCGCGGCGTAGAAATCGCGCTTGGCCGCGTACATGGCGAAATCGGCGCGCCGGACGACATCCTCGAGCCGCTCGCCCGGCGCGCTGGTCGCCGCCCCGAGCGACAGGCTGAGGTGCAATCCCGGATAGAACTGGTTGTTGAGTTCGGTCATGCGATGGATTTCCTCCATCAGGATATCGCCGCCATGGCCATCGACACCCGGCATCAGCACGACGAATTCATCACCGCCGATACGGGCCGCGCAGGACGGCTTTTCGACCGCCTTGCCGAGAATCTCGCCGGCCCGGCGCAGCAGGGCATCGCCAACCGCGTGCCCCCACTGGTCGTTGGCCGCCTTCAGGCCGTTGAGGTCGGCCACGATGATCGTGATCGGGCGCAGCGTGTTGCGCTCGATCCGGTTGAGTTCGTCGACATAGAACGAGCGATTGTGCAGCTTGGTCAGCACGTCATGGGTGCCGAGGAATTCGAGGTAGGTCTCGGCCTTCTTGCGCGCGGTGATATCGGTCAGCGCCACCTGGACCAGCGACCAGTCCTTTTCGTGGCCGGGCAGGACCGAGAACTGCATCAGCACATGGACCGCGCTGCCGTTCAGCGCGTAATTCACCACCTCGCGCTGCTGGAAGAGTTTCCCGTGCCAGAGGTCGATCAGCTGTTCGCGGAATGATCGCTCCATGTCGTCACGGAAGACCTCCCCGAGGCGGCGCATGAGCGTCGGTCGGTCGGGCGCCAGGAACATGTCGAGCGTCTGACGATTCACGTCGAGCACGCGGATCTCGCTCATGCAGCGCTGGACGAAATCCGGATGCACGTCGGTGAAGACGCGGAAATCCTCGATGCCCCGCTCGCGGATCTCGTCGAGGAGCCGCTTGATCGAGCTGAAATCCTCCACCCAGAGCGACACCGGCGAATGTTCGAACAGGCCGCGGGCATAATTCTCGCTGCTCGCCAGTTCCTGCCGCGCGACCTCGCGCTCGGTCACGTCCTCGATGGCGATCAGCACCCGATCCAGGCTCCGCTCGCTGCCGGGCAGCACCCGGCCGGTCATCTGGATGTCGATCCGCCGGCCCGACAGGCTGTAATTGACGGAATGGCTGAAGAATTCAGTCCGGCCGCTCCACAGCGCCGTCAATTCCTCGACATGGCGGTCGAGCATGTCATCGCGGAAGACCTGGCCGAGATTGGCGACGAGTTCGTCAAAATCGGTCGCCCCGAACAGTTGCAGCGTGCGCCGATTGACCTTGAGCACCCGGATGCGCCCGGCGCAGGCCTTGATCCGCGCAGGGTCGGCCCGCAGAAAGCCCGGCAGATCGGTCACGCCGGCGGCGCGCCACTCCTCGAAAAGCCGCGCGACGCCGCCGAAGTCTTCCAGCCACAGCGAAACCGGCGCGAGATCGAACATCTCGGCATCGTCTCCTCCGGGGACAGCAGGGCTCATGGTCGGCTTCCGATCGTCAGGCTCAGTCGCGGCGCGGGCGGAAGGCTGGTGGGCAGGATCAATCATACCGCTGGCGCCAGGGTTACAACCGTGGCCGGCGGCGACTCCGGCCCGCGCGCCGACATGTCCCACGTTAACACCCGGACAGACGCTCGAACAACGCATGACGCGCGCCCCCGGCCGGCCCCGAGAGGCGCGGACGACGACGGAACGGGCGGGCTCAATGGAGATTCGCCTGATAGCCTGTCGCGATCAGGGTTACATGAGCATCGAGCGGCGGGCGCAGCTCGAATGCCCTCGGCTCGCGCGAGAAATTCCATAGCCGCAACAGACACCACTCGCGCCGCCTCGCCTCGGCGACCGCCAGCTCGTTCCGCGTGATGTGAAACGGCGTTCGATCCCAACCATTGGTGGTTTTCACCTCGATCAGGCGGGGCTGTCCGTCCGGCTCGAAACTGGCGATATCGTAACCGGCACCATCGCCATCCTCGTCAGAAACCCAGCGGACATGCCGCGCGAGATCCGCGCGGCCGGCGCTGGCAAGCACAGCGCGCTCGCGCGAGACGATGAATTCCTCACCGGCACGGCCAAGCGCCCGGTTGCGGGCATCGCGCCCGGCGACGTCGAAGCGGCCGGCGATTTCCAGCATCCTGCCCAGTTCATCCGGCGGGGGCCGGTTTCCGGCGGTCGGCGGCGGACCGATCCACAGGCTCGCGGCGTCCTGAAGCCCCTGGGCGGCGCCCGGTGCCGACGCGCGGCTGGTCCATGCCGGATGCAGCCCCAACCAGCGCATGACGGCATCGACCAGGGACATCTGGAAATTGGCCGCCGGCTTGTACCCCTCGATCCAGCTCTCCCCGAGTCCTTTCAGGACGGCGCTGATATTCTGATGCTTGAATTCGATCGATGTCCGCGATCGCCCGATCCGCGTCTGGAGGTCCCGACGATGTTCCGCCTTGTTGTAGGGACGATGGCCAAGCTCGTCGGCCAGCATCGCGAAATAATCCGCGACGATCAGATCGTTCTCCGTATCGCTCCAGGGGCCGCTCGACATGGCGCCAGGTTAGGGGGGATCCACGTGGAAGTCACCGCCGACCGTCAGCGGCGGGAGATAGAAAAGTGGTCCAGGTTCTGTGCATGGTTCACGAGAACTGCCGCAATTGGGCGCTGATGTGTCCACCGCCAGGAGATGCCCATGAACAGAAGACAATTGCTCACCGGCACGGCGACCGCGGCCGCGCTTGGCGGTGGCGCGGCCTATCTCACGCTGGCCGGCATGGGATCATCGTCCGACTATGCGGCCGGAATCGCCCCCTTGCGGGCCCCGCTGGCGGAGAGGCCATCCACCCGCGATCTCATTCGCCACGCCACGCTGGCGGCCAATGGCCACAACACGCAGCCCTGGCGGTTTCGCGTCGGCGACAAAAGGATCGCCATCCAGCCCGATTTCTCGAGGCGGACGCCGGTCGTCGATCCCGACGATCACCATGTCTTCGTCAGCCTGGGCTGCGCCGCCGAAAATTTGTCGCTGGCCTCCGCCGCGCGGGGCGCGCCCGGTATCATCGGCTTCGATCCGCTCGACCAGGGCTCGGTCACCTTCGACTTCGCGCAAGGTCCGGCGATCCCGTCCGTACTGTTCGACGCCATCACCGAACGGCAGTCGACCCGCGCCGAATACGACGGCCGCATGGTCGCCCCGGCCGATCTCGACGCGCTCGCCCGGGCGGCGGCCGTGCCCGGCGTCGATCTGGTTCTGCTGACGGATCGCGACCGGATCGATCAGTTGCGCGACCTGGTCCTGGCGGGCAACAGCGCTCAGATGGCCGACCCGGCCTTTGTCCGCGAACTGAAATCCTGGCTGCGCTTCAACCCTCGCCAGGCCCTGCGAAGCGGCGATGGCCTCTACAGCGTGGCGAGCGGCAATCCCCCGCTGCCCGACTGGCTGGGGCCACAGGCTTTCGACTGGTTCTCGACGGCGCGGGCGCAGAATGACACCTATGCCCGCCAGATCAGCTCTTCCGCCGGGATCGCGGTCTTCGTCGGGGCCGGGGAAGACGCCGCGCATTGGGTGGCGGTCGGGCAGGCCTGTCAGCGTTTCGCGCTGCAGGCGACCGCCCTGGGATTGAAACACGCCTTCATCAACCAGCCGGTCGAGGTTGCCCGCCTCCGCCCCGAACTGGCGGCGCTGATCGGCCTGCCCGGCCGACGGCCCGACATCGTGATGCGATTCGGCCATGGCCCGACGCTGGCCTATTCGCCCCGCCGGCCGGTCGATGCCGTCCTCGCGACATGAGGGCGCCGCGGGCGTGACACCGGACAGGTCCCAGCGCGCCTTGGTGGAGGTGTCGGAGCGCGGCCATGGAATGGGCGATGATGGCGGAGGGGATGTCCGCCATTGTTGCGTTTCAGCGCATTCCGACCGATCCCCCGCCATCCCCACACTTCATTGAAAAACCTCATTAATCCACGCTAGGATGTTTCAGACGGTTTCACGGCAGATCGAGCAATCTCGGTTTGCTGGTGGGGTAGCTGGTGGGGTAGAGATGGCACGGCAGATCGGAAAATTGACAACGCGAGGGATTACAGCCCTTGGCCCCGGCAGGCATTCGGATGGCGGGGGATTGTTCCTGCAGGTGACGCCAACGGGCGCGCGGTCATGGACGTTCCTCTTTCGATTTGGCGGAAAGCGGAAGGAAATGGGGCTCGGCCCGGTCCATGCCGTCGGGCTTGCCGATGCCCGCCGGCTGGCCGGGGAGGCGCGGGCCATCATTGCGGGCGGCGCCGATCCCCTGGCCGCGCGCCGCGCCGAGGAAAACAAGACGAAAGAAAAGCCAACCTTCGGGGAATTCGCGGACCAGTTAATTGAGCAAATAGAAGGCGGGTTCAGAAACGATAAGCATAAAGCCCAATGGAAAATGACCTTAGGGCCAGCCTATTGCCGGTCGATCAGAAGCAAGAAAATCGACGAGATCGACACGGCGGATGTTCTGCGAATTCTCAAGCCGATCTGGCTGAAGAAGGCCGAAACAGCATCGAGACTGCGGGGGCGAATTGAACGGGTGCTGGACGCGGCGGCGGCGCAGGGATTGAGGGGGAGCGACAATCCGGCGCGATGGAAAGGCGGGCTTCAACCTTTGCTCCCCGCCCGCTCAAAGATTGGCCGGAGCCATCATGCAGCGATGCCCTTCGCCGAACTCCCGACCCTGGTCGCTCGGCTCCGAAGCACGGGCGGGATTTCGGCCCACGCCTTGGAGTTTACCATTCTGACCGCCGCACGATCAGGCGAAGTCTTGGGGGCGCGGTGGGACGAAATCGACATGGACGCCGCGATTTGGACCGTCCCCGCGTCGAGAATGAAGGCCGGGAAAAGCCACCGCGTGGCGATGCCTGATAGGGCGCTGGAAATCTTGAGCGAAATGGCCCTGTTGCGCCCCGCCGGGGATGATCAAGGGCAGGTATTCGTGTTCCCTGGCAGGAAGGCGGGCAAAGGACTTTCAGTCATGGCTCTGACGATGGCTTTGCGCCGCTTGGACCTTGGAAGTTACACGGTGCACGGCTTCCGTTCGGCGTTTAGGGATTGGGCCGGGGAAATTACCCATTACCCCCGCGAGATCGCAGAATCTGCCTTGGCCCATGCGGTTGGGAATCAAGTGGAACTCGCATACCGGCGCGGCGACGCGCTGGAAAAACGGCGGTCAATGATGCAGGACTGGGCCGATTTCTGCGGGGGAAGACACGCCGGGGGTAACGTCATTCCACTGCCCAGGAAGGGATGAAGCGGGGCCGATTAGGACTTCTAGGGCCTGATTGACAAGGGCAGCGAATCGCGCTCACCTGACTGTACGAGGTGCGGACTGATCGAAGCGGGGCCGAGATCAGATAAACACCGAACCGGCGGGGCCGGCGGCTGTGATGAACGACACAGGCGCCCGCAATCCGACCGGAGGGGCGCCCATATAGAGGCCCCCAGCATGAACTCCAGCACCCACAAACCTCTTTTGGTCAATATCCGTGCGGGATCGTGCCCCATTACGTGGTGTAGAAGCCGCGTCTTGGATGCAGAGTTGAGTTCTGCGATCAGCCGACCAGTGCTGGCAGGCTGACGTCGGCAGCATCGCTCAAGGGAGCGATGGTTTCCAGGC
>NZ_JBAQRT010000309.1:0-1763 GCF_049306435.1 Zavarzinia sp. | reverse complement strand
GGCCATCCCCGGCCGGCAGGTCCAGCCGGACCCGATCGGCCGCCAGCGCCAAGGCCGCCAGGGCGAGGGCCGCGAAAAGGGGGCGGGGCCAGGCCCTCACGGTGGCAGGTCGCGTCCGGCGAGGGCGGCGCGGACATGGCGGCTCTGGCCGTGGGTGGTCTTTTCCCACAGGAAAGGCTGGCGCGACCATTGCCACAGCGCCCGCCAGCCGGCCACCGACATCAGCGCCCAATAGGGTGTGATGGTCAGGGCCCAGGGGGCGAGGGCGAACCAGCGTCGGCGGAACGGCGCCACCAGCGCGAGATAGAGGAACAGGAAATTGCCCCCCAGCCAGCAGCACAGGCCGGCGATCTTCACCGGCAGCGGGAACAGCGGGTCGAGCCAGCTGCCGCCATTGACCAGCCACAGGCCCCAGGCGGCCCAGACCACGGGGTTCAGCAAGGCCGAGGTGAAGGTCCCGGCGATGAAGGCGAGAAAGCCGAGGAAATTCACCACCCCCAGCCGGCGGCCCAGGACAAGGGGGCGGCGCATCTGCACGGCGAAGGTCTGCATGTAGCCCTTCAGCCAGCGGGTGCGCTGGCGGATCCAGCCGGTCAGGCTTGTCGTCGCTTCCTCGTAGGTCGTCGAATCGATCAGGCCGACGGTGTAACCATGGGCATACAGCCGCATCCCGAGATCGGCATCCTCGGTGACATTGTAGGGGTCCCACGCCAGAACATCGCGCAGGATGTCGGTGCGGAAATGATTGGATGTCCCGCCCAGCGGAATGGCCATGCCCAACCGGTCCAGCCCCGGCAGCAGATAGTCGAACCACAGCGCGTAATCGAGGGCGAACATCCGGGTCAGCCAGTTTTCCCCGGCATTGAAGAAATTCAGCCGGGCCTGGACGCAGGCCAGCGTCGGGGGGCCGGCCATCAGCGCCGCCGCCGCCCGGCGCAACTGATCGGATTCCGGCCGGTCCTCGGCGTCATAGATGGCGAGCAGGCGGCCGCGGGCCAAGGGCAGGGCGAAATTGCAGGCCTTGGGCTTGGTGCGGGGAAAGGAGGGCGGCACCGCGATCACGTCGAACCGCTGGTCGAGGGCCAGCGCCCGCGCTGCCGCGATGGTTTCCCCGTCGTCCGCCTCGAGCAGGAGTTTCACGTCCATGAGGGCGCGGGGGTAGTCCAGCCGGTCGAGCGCGTCGGCCAGCAGCGGCAGGATGTCCGGCTCCCGGTAGAGCGGCACCAGCAGCGTATAGGTGGGAAGATCCTCGTCCGCCAGGGGCGGCGGGTCCGGCGGCTTGCCGCGCAGGCCCGCACCGACCAGCAGGGCGCGCAGCGACAGGTTGCCAAGATAGAACAGGGTGACCAGCGACGACAGGACAAGGGCCGCTGCCATGGGGGCGGTCAGCACGGCGGCAACGGCCAGGACAGCCATTCCCGCCACCACCGCCCGTTGCCAGAACGGCGCGCCGGTGCCGGCCGAGGCTTCGGGCCGGCACCGGCGCAGGTCCTCGGTCGCGGATCGGGTCAGCTCGGCCCCGAAACGGTCGGTGAGGGCGCCGACCAGCAGGGGCCGGGTCGCCACCGCCAGCACGGCCCGGCCGCCACAAAGGCGCTCGGCCAGCGCCAGGGTAAAGGCATCGGGGCTGGTGCAGGCGAAGACCAGGGCATCCCCGGCGCGTCGCCAGGGCATCATCTGATGCTCGATATAAAGCGCCAGGTCGGAACGGCGGGCCAGATCGGGCGCGGGCGGCCCGGAATCGGACGGCAGCAGCTCGAGCC
>NZ_JBAQRT010000308.1:0-9401 GCF_049306435.1 Zavarzinia sp. | reverse complement strand
CAACCGACGCCTCGCCAAGGACTGGGAAAACCTCGCCGACACCCTTCGCGCTTTCGTCACCCTCGCCTCGATCCAACTCGCCATCAGAAGGCTCGCGCGATAGTAGGCTTTTGAGTCAGGTTCTTATTTTTTCGCCATTCTGCTTCTCGTTCTTTTCTTTTCGTAAAATAATAAGTCATAACGACGCTTATAATAGCGGCTGCGGCGGAAATTGATGAAACGATGATAGACGAATCCATACGGATGCTCTGCCTCTTTACCGAAACATTTCATTCGCTCGTCGATTGAATCCCGCTCGGCGTCGGCGGAAAACTCAAGCCGATACGCCATTTGCGCGGCGCTTCGCGGCGATCATGACATCGAGACGGTGATCGAATTCCTCAGCCTCGACAAATGCGCCTTCGCGACGCCGCAGCAGCAGGGCCTTGAGCCGCTCGGGCGCACCTCCATCGCCTGCGAGGTGCTGGCGAAGAAGATCGAGGCTCAGGCCGACGACATCGCCAATACTGTCGAAACGCCCCTCCTCCACCAGCTTCCTGGCGAAGGCGAGCTGTTCGTCCGACAGCGGGATCGAGGGTTTAACGGACATAGCGGCACCTCTACGCCCAGAGTGTCACCCGACAATGGCCAGCGTCAACGGTTCCCCCTCAAAGCTCCACGACACGCTCCACCCCCGGCACCGCCTTGAAGTGCTGGATCACGGTCGGGCTCACCGCGAAGCGGTCGGGCAGTTCGAATTCCAGCTCGCGCGCCTCTTCCTCGAAGCCGAGGACGATGGCGATGCGGCCCTTGCCCTTCGGCACCTTGGCGAGGACGCCCTTCATGGCGTCGATGCTTCGGGTATCGGCAAGATAGAGACGGACGCCCGTCCCGGCGTTGGCGACCACCCGGTCGAGGCTGTCGATCTTCTGGGTCATCATGCGGACCATCTCGCCGTCGATCCGCCCCTCGACCTCGACGAGGACCGGGGTGCCGGGCTCCAGCAACTCGCGGCTCATGACCAGGACTTCCGAGAACACCGTGAGTTCGACCACACCGGTCTGGTCGGTCAGCTTGACGAAGGCGAAGCGGTTGCCGCTCTTCGCCACTTTCTCCTGGCGCGACAGAATGATGCCGGCGATGCGCAGCTTGGCCTGGCCCGAGGCGATGCGCCGCTCCACCTGCACCAGCCTGGTGATGCCGAGGCGGTCGAGCACCTTGCCGTAGGAATCCATCGGATGGGCCGAGAGATAGAAGCCGATGGCGTCGAATTCATTGGCGGAGCGGTCCATGGCGGTCCAGTCCGGCACTTCTGGCAAGGTGAGCACGTCGGCCGGACCGGAAGCGCCGCCGCCGAACAGGCTCTCCTGCTGGGACTGGCGTTCGCGGGTCGCGACATCGGCGAAGCGGACAATATGTTCCGCGCCGGTGCAGACCTTGGCCCGATTGCCGTCCAGACTGTCGAAGGCACCGGCCTTGGCCAGGTTTTCCACCTGGCGCCGGTTCAGCCACTTCGGGTCCAGCCGGTTGGCGAAATCGGCGAGGGAACGGAAGCGCCCGGCGGATTTGCGCTCGGCCAGGACTTTCTCGATCGCGTCATGGCCGATGATCTTGATCGCGGCCAGGGCATAGCGAATGGCATATTGCCCCTCGTCCTGCTGCTCCACCGCGAAATCGGCGTCCGAGCGGTTGATGTCGGGCTGCAGCAGCGGAATCTTCATCCGCCCCAGTTCCTGCCGGAAGACATTCAGCTTGTCGGTATTGGCGAGATCGAGGGTCATGATCGCGGCCATGAATTCGACCGGATAATTCGCCTTCAGATAGGCCGTGTGATAGGCGACGAGGGCATAGGCGACGGCGTGGCTCTTGTTGAAGCCATAGCCGGCGAATTTGTTCACGAGGTCGAAGATCTCGTCGGATTTCTTGGGATCGACGCCGCGCGCCTCCGCCCCCTGGTTGAAGCGGATGCGTTGCTGGTCCATCTCCTCCTTGATCTTCTTGCCCATGGCCCGGCGCAGCAGATCGGCTTCGCCCAGGCTGTAGCCCGCCAGGATCTGGGCGATCTGCATCACCTGTTCCTGATAGATGATGACGCCGTAGGTCTCCTTCAGCACGCCTTCCAGCGTCGGGTGCAGGTAATCCGGCTTCTCCTCGCCGTGCTTGCAGGCGATATATTTCGGAATATTGTCCATCGGGCCGGGGCGGTAGAGCGCCACCATGGCGACGATATCCTCGAAACAGTCGGGCTTCAGCTTCTTCAGGGCATCACGCATCCCCGAGGATTCAAGCTGGAACACGCCGACCGTATCGCCCCGCGCCATCAGTTCGTAGCTTGGCTTGTCGTCGAGCGGCAGGGCGGCCAGATCGATGGTGATGCCCCGGTCCTTGATCAGCTTCACCGCGAGGTCGAGCACGGTCAGGGTCTTGAGGCCGAGGAAGTCGAACTTGATCAGGCCCGCCGGCTCCACCCATTTCATGTTGTACTGGGTGACCAGCATGTCCGAGCGCGGATCGCGATAGAGCGGCACGAGATCGACCAGCGGCCGGTCGCCGATGACGACACCCGCCGCATGGGTCGAAGCGTGACGATAGAGGCCTTCCAGCTTCAGGGCGATATCGATCAGGCGCTTGACGTTCTCGTCCTCGTCCCGCGCCTGCTGGAGCCGGGGCTCCATCTCGATCGCTTCCTGCAGGGTGACCGGATTGGCCGGATTGTTCGGCACCATCTTGGCCAGCTTGTCGATATGGCCGAGCGGCATCTCGAGCACGCGGCCGACGTCGCGCATCACCGCGCGGGCCTGCAGCTTACCGAAGGTGATGATCTGGGCGACCTTGTCCGAGCCATATTTGTCGACGACATAGCGGATCACCTGGTCGCGCTTGTCCTGACAGAAGTCGATGTCGAAGTCGGGCATCGAGACGCGTTCGGGATTGAGGAAGCGCTCGAACAGCAGGCCGAAGCGCAAGGGATCCACATCAGTGATCTGCAAGGCCCAGGCGACCAGCGAACCCGCGCCCGAGCCGCGGCCCGGCCCCACCGGAATGCCATGGCGCTTCGCCCACTGGATGAAGTCAGACACGATCAGGAAATAGCCGGGGAATTTCATCTTGATGATGATGCCCAGTTCGAATTCCAGTCTTTCCCAATAGGTTACCGAGATTTCCTTACGCTTTTCCTCATCCATGGCGGGCGTGAAGACATGGCGCTCGAGGCGCATCTCCAGCCCCTCCTTCGCCATGCGGCGGAGTTCGGAGATTTCGTCGTGGCCTTCGCCGCAGGGAAAAGGTGGCAACAGCGGCCCCCGGGTCCTGGCCCGGATCGCGCAACGCCTGGCGATCACCAGGGTGTTATCCACAGCCTCCGGCAGGTCGGCGAACAACTCGCGCATTTCCTCGGCCGAGCGGAAACGGTGGCCGGGGGTCAGGTGCCGGCGCTCGGTATTGCCGACGGTCGAGCCCTCGGCGATGCACAGCAGGGCGTCATGGGCGGGATAGGTCGCCTCGTCGGCGAAATAGCAGTCGTTGGTCGCGACCAGCGGAAGGTCGCGCTCGTAGGCGAGGTCGATCAGGCCGGGCTCGGTCGCTTCCTCGTCTTCCATGCCGTGGCGCTGGATCTCGATATAGAGGCGGCCGGGGAACATCGCCTCGAAACGGGCCAGCAGCTCACGCGCCGCATCCTTCTGGCCCTCGAACAGCAGGCGGCCGATCGGCCCCTTGGCGCCGCCGGTCAGGCACAGCAGGCCTTCGGCATGCGGCGCGAGGGATTCGATCGCCACCTCGGGCGGGCGGCCCGTCTCCGCCTCGACATAGGCAGCGCTGGACAGTTTCAGGAGATTGACGAGACCGGCCGGATTCTGCGCCAGCAGCACGATGGGGTCGGGATCGGGCCGGCGACCGCTGCGCTCGGCCGAGCCGGGCGGCGCGATCGACAGCTGCACGCCCATGATTGGCTGAACGCCCGATTTCACCGCCGTATCCGAGAATTCGAGGGCGCCGAACAGATTGTTGGTATCGGTGACGGCGATCGCCGGCATCCCCGCCTTCTGCGCCAATGCCACCAGCTTCTTGACCGGGATCGCCCCTTCGGACAGCGAAAAGGCGGTATGGACGTGCAGATGCACGAAGGGGGCATAGGCCATGAGCGATTCTCCTGAAGCCCCAGTCTAGGACAGGGACTTCCCCTCTCCAACGCCGCGTGACTCCGGCGAAGGCCGGAATCCTGGCGCCATGGGGTGCGAACGGGTCGAAAGGCCCCGGCCTTCGCCGGGGCGACGACCGGGGCGGCGGCGGTTCAGAGCGGAACCAGACGGCCTTCGTGCATCTGGACGGTGCGGGTCATGCGCGCCGCCAGCGCCGGATTATGGGTGGCGATCAGGGCCGACAGGCCTTCGTCGCGGACAAGATGCAGAAGCTCGCCGAACACGAGATCCGCCGTCCGCTCGTCGAGATTGCCGGTCGGCTCGTCCGCCAGCAACACCTTGGGTCGATTGGCCAGCGCCCGCACGATGGCGACGCGCTGCTGCTCGCCGCCGGAAAGCTTGGCCGGGCGGTGGTTCGCCCGCGCGGTCAGGCCGACCTTGTCGAGAAGGACCAGAGCCCGCTCCCGCGCCCTGACCTTGGCCACGCCCGCGATCAGCTGCGGCACCATCACATTCTCCAGCGCGGTGAATTCCGGCAGCAGGTGATGGAACTGGTAGACGAAGCCGAGGTGGGACAGGCGAAGCCCCGTCCGCTCCCGGTCCGAGCGGTGGCCGGCGGCAATACCGCCGACGACGACATCGCCCGAGGTCGGCTTTTCCAGCAGGCCCGCGATATGCAGCAGGGTCGACTTGCCGGCGCCGGACGGCCCGACCAGGGCGACGATCTCGCCCGGGAAGAGCTGGAAATCGACGCCGCGCAGCACATCGAGCTTTTCCTCGCCCGAAACGAAGCTGCGGGTGATGCCGGTCAGGCGCAGCGAGGCCTCACTCATGACGCAGGGCCTCCACCGGGTCGAGCCGCGCCGCCCGCCACGACGGGTAGAGTGTCGCGAGCAGCGACAGGGCAAGGCCCATGAACACGACGGTCACCGTCTCGTCGATCTCCATCTTGGCCGGGATCTTGGACAGGAAATAGATCTCGTCCGGGAACAGGCGGGCGCCGGTCAGGCTTTGCAGGGCCTGGCGGATCGTCTCGATATTCTCGCAGAAGACGACACCGAGGGCGAAGCCGCCGAGGGTGCCGATCACCCCGATCGAAGCGCCGCAGATCAGGAACACGCGCATGATCATGCCCTGGGTCGCGCCCATGGTGCGCAGGATGGCGATGCCCCTGCCCTTGTCCTTCACCAGCATGATCAGCGACGAGATGATGTTGAAGGCGGCGACGACGATGATCAGGGTCAGGATCAGGAACATCACGTTCCGCTCCACCGCCAGCGCCCCGAAGAAAGTGGCGTTCAGCACCTGCCAGGTGGTCGCCCTTGTGCCGACCGGCGACAGGCCGATCAGCTTCTTGCCGACCATGGCGGCGTCATCCGGCTGGCGGATCATCACCTCGATCGCCGAGACGCTTTCGCCGGTCCTGAAGAAGGCCCTCGCGGCGTCGATCGGCATGAAGACGAAGGTACTGTCGTATTCCGCCATGCCGAGGTTGAACAGGCCGGCGATGCGATAGGCCTTCATGCGCGGCGTGGTGCCGACCACCGTCGTCGTGCCGGTGGGCGACAGGATGGTGACGGAATCGCCGACCCGGACGCCCATGCGGTCGGCCATGCGCTGACCGATCATCACGACATCATCGCCGGTGAAATCGGCGACCGAGCCGGCGACGATATTGCCGGAGACCAGCGGCAAGCGGGCCAGATCGGATTGGGACAGGCCGCGCACGAGACCGCCGCCCGCCTGGCCCCGCGCCGTGACCATCACCTGGGCCTCGACCATGGGCATGGCGCTGACCACATCCGGCAGGGCTTCGTATTTGGCCGCCAGATCGCCGTAATCCGGCATCGGCCCGAACTGCGCCTGGACGACGACATGGCCGTTGATGCCGAGGATCCGGCCCATCAATTCGGCGCGGAACCCGTTCATCACCGCCATGACGATGATCAGCGTGGCGACGCCCAGACCGATGCCGAGCAGGGAGAACCAGGCGATGATCGAGATGAAGCCTTCCTGACGCCGGGCGCGCAGATAGCGCCCGGCCAGCATCCATTCGAAACGACGGAACATCCTGCTCTCCCCCGTCGGCCCTCAGGCCGCGGTAAACCTGGCCACCACCTCGTCGAGGGCGACTTCCGTGCGCTCGCCGGTCTTGCGGTTCTTGATCTCGGCGACGCCCCTGGCGACGCCGCGCGGCCCGACATGAACCTGCCAGGGCAGGCCGATCAGGTCCATGGTGGCGAATTTCGCGCCCGCGCGCTCGTCGGTGTCGTCATACAGCGTCTCGACCCCGGCGGCTTCCAGCGCGGCGTAGAGCTTGGTCGAGGCGGCATCCACCACGGCATCGCCCGCCTTCAGGTTGACGAGACCGAGTTTGAACGGCGCGACGCTTTCCGGCCAGACGATGCCGGCATCGTCGTGGCTCGCCTCGATGATGGCGCCCATCAGGCGCGAGACGCCGATGCCATAGGAGCCCATCTCGAGTTCGATCGATTCGCCGTTCGGGCCGGCGACGACGGCGCCCATCGGCTTCGAATATTTGGTGCCGAAATAGAAGATGTGGCCGACCTCGATGCCCCGGGCCGCGATCTGCTTGTCGGCCGGCACTTCGGCGTCGAAGCGGGCGGCGTCATGCTTCTCGTCGGTCGCGGCGTAGAGACCGGTCCAGCGATCGATGATCGGGGTCAGGCTGGCGTCGAAATCAACCTCGGTGCCGAGGATGTCGTAATCGACCAGATCCTTGTGGCAGAAGACGGCGCTTTCGCCCGTGTCGGCCAGGATGATGAATTCATGGCTCATGTCGCCGCCGATCGGGCCGGTGTCGGCCGCCATCGGGATCGCCTTCAGCCCCATGCGGGCATAGGTGCGCAGGTAAGCGACGAACATCTTCTCGTAAGCCCGGCGCGCGCCTTCCTTGTCGATGTCGAAGGAATAGGCATCCTTCATCAGGAATTCGCGGCCGCGCATCACGCCGAAGCGGGGGCGCACCTCGTCCCGGAATTTCCACTGAATGTGATAGAGGTTCCGCGGCAGATCCCGGTAGGTCTTGATGCTGTCGCGGACGATCGCGGTGATCAGTTCCTCGTTGGTCGGGCCGAACAGCATCTCGCGCTCGTGGCGGTCGGTGATGCGCAGCATCTCCTTGCCATAGGCTTCGTAGCGACCCGATTCCCGCCACAGGTCCGCCGACTGGATGGTCGGCATCAGCAATTCGATGGCACCGGCCCGGTTCTGCTCCTCGCGCACGATCTTCTCGATGTTGCGCAGGACCTTGAGGCCCAGCGGCAGCCAGGAGTAGATGCCGGCGGCCGACTGGCGGACAAGGCCGGCACGCAGCATCAGCCGGTGCGAGACGATCTGCGCTTCGGCCGGGTTTTCGCGAAGGGTAGGCAGGAAATAGCGGGACAGACGCATGGCGGATTTCTCGTTGATCAGGCGGCGAAGGTAGGGAAATCAGGGCCGCGACGCAATCGGCACCCGCTTGTAATCCCGCCCCGTGCCAGCCGGTGCAGGATTCACCGCGGCGAATCGCCACCCCCAGACTTTAGTCGAAGTCGATTGTCACAAACCGGTACTCATCTTGCTGATTCACGCGCTTTTAAGCCTGATAAAAAAGCATGTTGCACTTTTTCGGGGCACACATGACGAAACCGCGTGACTCCCATGCGGCTATTGAGTAGCATCCTCCTCACCGAAAAAGGGGGCCGGCTCGGCTCACCCAAGTTTAGGGAGGAAGCGCCGTCGGGGCTACCAAGGCCGAAATATAACGGCTGCCGACAGTGCAAAGTGCAGAGTTAGCGCAAGGCCCTCCGGGGCCTTGTGTCGTTTCGGGGGCTATCCTCTCGCCTTCTGACCATCAGGCTTCATGATCTTGTCTTGATGGTGGCCAAGTCGCGGCCGCCGTGGGAATGATGGTGCGTGCCGCAGGCATGACCGGCTCGCTCCGAAGGGCGACCGGACCCAAAAAGAAAGAGGCCCCGACAAATGAGCCCATTCTCCGCGCTGAAAGGCGGATTGTTCGCGTTGCTTGCGATTTCGGCCGGCGCCGCACCGGCCCTGGCGGAAGACCTGACCTTCACCCTGAACAACGGCACCAGCGCCGCCGTGACCGAGTTCTATCTCTCGCCCGCCAATGTCGGCGACTGGGAAGAAAACCTGCTGGGCCAAGATGCCCTGCCCAGCGGCGCCGCCACGGATGTCACCGTCGCCGATGGTCGCGCCACCTGCACCTATGACATCAAGACCGTGTTCAAGGACGGCAGCGAGATCGACGACCGCGGCGTCAATCTGTGCGAACTCGGCGCCTATACGGTCCACGAGTAAGGCCGGTGCCGGCGGCCCCAACAGGGCCGCCGGTCGCCACATCGGGCCTCAGGGCGCTTCCATGAACTGACGGTAGCCCAGCAGGTCGTATTGAACGACCACCGAAAAAGCCACCAGCAGCACCAGGGCGATCCCCGTGGTGATCAGCACCTTCTTCAGAAGCGGCGGGCGGTGCGGAATACCCGAAGGGATTCCCCGTTCCGCCTGCACGCCCGCTTCCTCGGTGCTGCGCACGCCCCAGGGCAGCACGGCGAAAAACACCAGCCACCAGGTGATCGAGAAAAAGACGATACCGCCGAGGACGGTCATGATGCTGTCCGCATCGCGTTCGGGGCCGAGGCGGCTTACGCCGCCTTGGCCACTTCCTCGATCTCGACCAGGGTGCCGAGGAAATCCTTGGGGTGCAGGAACAGCACCGGCAGGCCATGGGCGCCGATCTTGGGATTGCCGTCGCCGAGCACGCGGGCGCCTTCCGCCTTCAGCTTGTCGCGAGCGGCGATGATATCGTCGACCTCGTAGCAGACATGGTGGATGCCGCCGCCCGGATTGCGCTCGAGGAAATTGGCGATCGGCGACTTCTCGCCCAGCGGATAGAGCAACTCGATCTTGGTGTTCGGCAGCTCGACGAAGACGACGGTCACGCCGTGATCCGGCTGGTCGATCGGGGCCGAGACCTTGGCGCCCAGGGTGTCGCGGTAAAGCGCGGTCGCCGACGAAAGGTCGGGCACGGCGAGCGCGATATGGTTCAGTCGTCCGATCATGGCTTCCACTCGGTTGAAGGCGATGACCGGAAATTAGGATCGCCGCCGCATTGCCGCAAGAACCCTTTGCGACGGTTTCGGGAATCCACCTAGCCGCGCAGGCGGATCACCTGGACATCGGTCACGGGCTTGCGCCCGGTCAGCCGGTTGGCGGCCTTGCGCGCGGCCTGCCGCGCGGCCTCGGCCAGCGTGTCGGCGT
>NZ_JBAQRT010000307.1:0-4002 GCF_049306435.1 Zavarzinia sp. | reverse complement strand
GGTCAGGATCGCCAGGGCGAGGGGGTGGCTGGAGCCCGCTTCCAGCGCGGCGGCCAGGGTCAGAACCTCGTCCGCCCCGGCGGCGAGGGGGATCACGTCGGTCACCACCGGCTTGCCCGCCGTCAGGGTGCCGGTCTTGTCGAAGGCGATGGTTTTCAGCTTGCCGATGGCTTCCAGCGCACCGCCGCCCTTGATCAGCAGCCCGCGCCGCGCGCCCGCGGACAGGCCGGCGGCGATGGCGGCCGGCGTCGAGATGACGAGGGCGCAGGGGCAGGCGATCAGCAGCAGGGCGAGGGCGCGGTAAACCCAGGTGCCCCAATCCCCGCCCAGCGCCAGCGGCGGCAGCACAGCGACGATAAGGGCGATGCCGACGACGACCGGCATATAGACGCGGGCGAAACGGTCGATGAAGCGGGCGACGGGGGCACGGGCTTCCTGCGCTTCCTCGACGAGGCGGATGATGCGGGCGATCGTATTGTCGCTGGCGTCCCGGTCGATCGCCACGCGCAGCACCCCGCCGCCGTTGATCGAACCGGCGAAGACCGGATCGCCGGGCGCCTTGGCGCGCGGCACGGATTCGCCGTTCACGGGCGATTCGTCGACATCCGACATGCCCTCGATCACGGCGCCGTCCGAGGGCATGCGATCGCCCGGACGCACCAGTACGAGGTCGCCGGGACGAAGCGCCGCCGCCGGCACTTCGCGCGTGGTATCGCCCTCGATCCGCAGGGCGGTCTTGGGCGAGAGTTCGGCCAGGGCGGAAATCGACTGCCGCGCCTTCGCGGCGGCGAAACCTTCCAGCACTTCGCCGACGGCGAAGAGGAAGACGACGACCGCCGCTTCCTCGCCCGCGTCGATAGCGAGGGCCCCGAGGGCGGCGATGGTCATCAGCATTTCGATGGTGAAGATCGAACCGGAGGTCGCGGCGGCATAGGCCCGGCGGGCGACCGGGATCAGGGCCAGGATCGTCGCGGCACCGAAGGCATAGCTGCCATAGGTGGGCGCGAAGTGATCGACCAGCATGGCCGCCAGCAGCAGAATGCCAGCGCCGATGACCAGCCGGCCCTTGGCCGTCCGCCACCACGCCTTGCCGGCGTCGGCCGGATCGTCATGCGCGTGGTCATGGCCGTGATCATGATCGTGATGGTCATGGCCGTGATCGCCATGCGCCTGATGACCGGCGTCGCCTTCGATCACCTGAAAGCCGAGGCGCCGGATCGCCGCCTGCATGTCGGGCAGGGAGGGGGGAATACCATCTTCGGTCACGATCACCGTGCCGCCGGTCACACTGACATTGACGTCGCCGACACCGGGCAGGCGTTTCAGCGCGGTTTCGATCTTGATCGCGCAGCTCGCGCAATCCATGCCGTCCACTTTCAGCCGATGACGAGCCAAGCCCTTGTCCATGACACCAGTCCTTCACATCTAGTGGACGTGACCATGGAACCTGAAGCCACTGGAGCTTCAAGAGGAAAATCGCGATGACGAAAACACTGGAAATCCGGGACCTCGCCATCGGCGATCTGGCCAGGCGCACCGACACGAAAGTGCAGACCATCCGCTATTACGAGGAGATCGGTCTTCTGCCGCCGCCGACCCGGACGGAGGGCAACCAGCGGGTCTACGGCGAGAGCAGCCTGCGGCGCCTCGCCTTCATCCGCCATGCCCGCGACCTCGGCTTTTCCATCGACGCGATCCGCGAGCTGCTGAAACTGTCGGACCATCCCGACCTGCCCTGCGACGACGCCGATGGCATCGCCCGCCGCCATCTCGACGAGGTAGAGGATCGCATCACGCGCCTGCGCGCCCTGCGGAAGGAGCTGAAGCGCATGCTGGCCGAACATCGCGACCACGGCGGGCGCATCGCCGATTGCAAGGTGATCGAGGTCCTGTCCGATCATGGTCTGTGCAAACACGCCCATTGACGGGCCGCCGGGCTCAATCCAGCTGACGATAGGTCGCCTGGACGAGGCCGGTCGGATAATGGCGGCTGCCCAGCAGCTGCCAGCGGCCATAGGGGACATCCGGCCCGAACAGCGGCCGGCCCTTGCCCAGCATCACGGGCACGCGCGACAGGGTCATGTCGTCGACCAGATCCTCGGCCAGGCCCTGGCGGATCGTCTCGCCGCCGTCGAGATAGACCCGGCGCACGCCGTCCTCGCCCAGCCGGGCGACCAGCAGGGCGAGGTCGCCCTCGTGACGCTCCACCCCCTCGGGCGCGGGGCCGAGATCGCGGTGGGACAGGACGATCACGCGCTTGTCCCCGAAGGGCCAGGGATCGAAGCCCGCCACCATGTCGAACGTCTTGCGTCCCATCACCACGGCGTCGATATCGGCGATGAAGGCGCCATAGCCATAATCCTCGCCGTGCTCGTCCTCGACGGTGGACAGCCAGTCGATGCCGCCCGCCTCGGTCGCGATGAAACCGTCGAGGCTGGTGGCGATGAAGACGGAAATGCGGGGGCGGGCCATGGTGTCCATCCGTGATTGCGGGCCGGGCGACTGTCGGCGATTCTCGCATGGCTTCCAAGTGCGGGCGTGGTGGCGTTTGACTTCACCCTTCGCATCTGCGATAACCACGGCGTCGGATGCACCGACATCAGGCGCTCCAGCCGCGTAAGGGACCTTTCAGGTCCATCCTGTTGAGCGCAGCGATCTCCCCATACGTCGATGGCCCAGGCACGCGGGGCCATTGTGAAGACCTGCCGACCTTCGTGTCCGGCGCCATCGGGGCGCAGGGTGCGGCCGGCATCACATGAAAGTGTGTCTGTGACTCAATTTTCGGACCTCGGCCTGGCCGAGCCCCTTCTCCGCGCCCTCCAGGAAGAAGGGTATGATACCCCGACGCCGATTCAGGCGCGGGCCATTCCGGCCCTGCTCGAAGGCCGGGATATCCTGGGCATCGCCCAGACCGGCACCGGCAAGACCGCGGCCTTCGCGCTGCCCATCATCCATCGCCTGCTGGCCAATCCGGTGCGTCTGGCGCCGAAGACGGTCCGCGCCCTGATCATGGCGCCGACGCGCGAACTCGCGGCCCAGATCGCCGAGAGCTTCCGCACCTATGGCCGTTTCGCCAAACTGAACATCGCCGTCGTCGTCGGCGGCGTGCCCCATGGCGGCCAGATTCGCGCCCTGTCGCGCGGTCTTGACGTTCTGGTCGCGACCCCCGGCCGCCTGCTCGACCATGTCGAAAGCGGCCATTGCCGCCTCGACCATACCGAGGTCGTGGTGCTGGACGAGGCCGATCACATGCTCGATCTCGGCTTCGTCGTGCCGATCCGCAAGATCGTCAGCAAGCTCGCCATGCGCCGGCAGAGCCTGTTCTTCTCGGCGACCATGCCGAAGGAAATTGCCACCCTCGCCGGCGAGATGCTGCGCGATCCGGTGCGGGTCGAGGTGACGCCGGTCGCGACGACCGCGGAGCGCGTGACCCAGCAGGTCTACATGATCGAAGGCGGCGGCAAGCGCGGTCTTCTCCTGGAGATCCTGTCGGGCAAGGACGTGACCCGTCCCATCGTCTTCACCCGCACCAAGCGCGGTGCCGACAAGGTGGCCGAGCATCTCGAAATCTATGGCATCTCCGCTGCCGCCATTCACGGCAACAAGAGCCAGGGCCAGCGCGAGCGCGCGCTTGACGGCTTCAAGACCGGCAAGGTCCGTGTTCTCGTCGCGACCGATATCGCCGCGCGCGGCATCGATGTCGACGCGATCAGCCATGTCGTCAATTTCGAACTGCCGAACGTGCCCGAGCAATATGTCCACCGCATCGGCCGGACCGCGCGCGCGGGTGCCGAAGGCGTGGCGATTTCCTTCTGCGATCGCGACGAGGTGGCCTACCTCCGCGACATCGAGAAGGTGACGCGCCAGAAACTGCCGGTCATCGACCGCCGCGCCAATCCGAATGCCCCGGTCGAGGAAGCCGCGCGTCCCGCCCAGGGCCAGCGCCGTCCCCAGGGTGGCCAGCAGCGCCGTCCGGGTGGCGGTCAGGGCCAGGGCCAGCGC
>NZ_JBAQRT010000306.1:0-3096 GCF_049306435.1 Zavarzinia sp. | reverse complement strand
GCCGCACCAGGGGCACTGGGTATAGCCGCTGTAGGCGGCCTGACCCTCGGTCTCGGTCTGCGGCGGCTTGGCCAGCAGGATGCCGAGCTTGGACTTGTCGATGGCGGCGACATCGGCCGGATCGGTCTTGGTGCCGCGCTTGATGGTCAGTTCATTGGACATTTCAAACATCCCCCCGGGGAAAACTGGATACCGGCACCGCCGGCGCGCGGGATCATATCGGAAATCCCCCATGATAGAAACATCATGCCCGCGCGTCCGCGAGCATGTAGAGATGGAAGGCAAGGGGAGGGAATCGACACCATGGGCGTTGCAGCTCTGATCACCGGCGGCACCAAGCGGATCGGCGCCGCCATCGCGGCCCGGCTGGCCGCCGATGGCTATGATCTCGTCCTGCAGACGCGCGATCCCGCCACCGCCGAGCTGCCGGAGGCGCTGGCCGGCCGGGCCGAACTCGTCGCCCTCGACCTTGACGACGGCGCGGGGTTGCCGGCGGCGGCGGATGCGCTGTTCGCGCGCCGGCCGGACATCGGCCTGATCGTCAACAATGCCTCCCGCTTCGAGCCGGATGATTTCCGCAGTCTGGGCGCGGCGTCCTTCAATCGCCACATGGCGGTGAATGCCCTGGCGCCCCTGCTGCTGATCCAGGCCTTCGACCGGGCGATCGGCCGGGGCGCCGTCGTCAATGTGCTCGACGCCAAGCTGGCATGGCCGCATCCCGACTTCCTGTCCTATACCTTGGGCAAGGCGGCGCTGGCGACGATCACCGATCTCGCCGCGCGCTATTTCGCCCCGCGCATCCGGGTCAATGGCGTCGCGCCGGGCCTCACGCTGATCAGCCCGTTCCAGGACGAGGGGCGTTTCCAGGCCGAGAAGGGCAAGCTGCCCCTCGGCCCCGGGCTCGGGCCTCGGGATATCGCCGATGCCGTCGCCTTCCTCGCCCGGGCACCCCAGGTGACGGGGCAGGTGATCGCGGTCGATGGCGGCGAGCGCTATCTCGCCCGGCAGCAGGATCCCTCGACACCGCTCTGACGCGCTGAGTCGGGGATCGCGCCGATCTGGTGGCTCTTGCGCTGGAAACGGCGACAGGCTGGTGGTTGCATGACGCCATGGTTGTGCACCGGCGGATCATCCTTGCGCTTCTGGTGTCGCCGGTCCTGATGGCCGGCGCCCATGCCGGTGAATTGCGCGACGACCGCAATGTCGATATCGCGCCCGTTCTCGAATCGTCGCGTTCGGCCGGACTCGATGTCCAGCCGCCGACCAGCCGTCACAGCGCCATGCTGCCGTCGCCCGAATGGTCGATGGGCAGTCTCGTCCCGCCCGCGCCCCGCGCCGCCGACCCCAAGGGCCTGCGCCTGTCCTTCGGCGCGGTGGAAGACCGGACGCCGATGCTGCTGCGCCCCGATGGTGAGGATTCCATCGGGGGCATGATCCAGTTCCGCAAATCGCTGCCCTGAGGGGCGGTCGGCCGCCGGCCTATTCCGCCGGGGCCGCCTGCTTGCTCCGCCACAGCCGCTTGATGTCGGCCGAAGTCGAGCCCTGACCATCCTCGCGCCAGCCGGGCGGGCCGAACAGGGTCATCAGCCGGCCGCGCCAGCTTTTCGCCCGCGCCAGATCCCGGCCGAGCGCGACCCATTCGTGGCTGGCGATGATCAGCGGATTGAAGGTGCCGATATTTTTCACGATGCCGTAGCGGCAGGGTTCGGCGTCATCCTCGGGCACGAAACTGCCGAACAGACGGTCCCAGATGATCAGGATGCCGGCGTAATTGGCGTCGAGATATCGGGGGTTGGTCGCGTGATGGACGCGGTGGTGCGAGGGCGTGTTGAACACGGCCTCGAACCAGACCGGCAAACGGTGCACCGCCTCGGTATGGATCCAGAACTGATAGACGAGGCTGACGCCCATCTGGAAGAAGATCAGCTCGGTCGGGAAGCCGAGCAGCGACAGCGGCAACCAGCACAGCCAGGTCAGGGCGATCTGGCCGGTCCAGGTCTGGCGCAGCGCGGTCGACAGATTGTAGTGCTGGGAGGAATGGTGGTTGATATGGGCCGCCCACCAGATCCGATGCTCGTGGCTCAGGCGATGGAACCAGTAGTAGCAGAAGTCTTCGGCGAAGAAGATCGCGACGAAGGCCCACCACCCGTAGCCGATGTCGAACAGGGCGAAGCCATGCACCCATTCGAAGGCGGCATAGAGCACCAGTCCCTTGAGGAGGCCGGGGAACAGGCTGCCGAAGCCCATGCTTAGGGACGCGGCGGCATCCTTGTATTCATAGGCGACGCCGCCCTGGCGCTTCATCCAGAACAATTCGGCCGCGATCAGCAGGCCGAACAGCGGTATGGCGTAAAAGACCGGATCAGGCAGGGTCATGCCGGTTGTTCCTCCCCGTTTTGCGGGCATAGTAGCGACCCGCCGCGCGGCGGTCATCGAAATTTGTGATTAATTGTCATCTTTTGGGCGGCGCAGGATGAGCGAAGGCGTGGTGAAACGGGAAGAAGGGGGCTGGGGCGCCGTGCTGGCCGACCGGCATTTTCCCGCCTTCCTGCTGCTGTGTTTCGGCATCTGGCTTCATGCCGCCGATTCGATGCTGACGGCGACCGTCATTCCGGTGCTGGTGGTCGATATCGGCGGCGCCGAATTCATCGCCTGGACCATGGCGCTCTATGTCCTCGCCTCCATCGTCGCCGGTTCCGCCGCCGGGCTCGCGGCGCGGCGCCTCGGCATGAAGCTGGCGATCTGCGGCGGCGCTCTCGTCTATGGCCTCGGCTGCGCCGTCAGCGCGCTCGCGCCCGACATGGCCATGATGCTGGTCGGCCGGGCGCTGCAGGGTTTCGGCGGCGGCGCCATGGTCGCCCTCGCCTATGTCGCCTTGACCGCGCTGTTTCCGGCGCCGATGTGGCCAAGGCTCTATGCCTGTATTTCGGGGATCTGGGGCGGGGCCTCGCTGTGCGGGCCGCTGATCGGCGGGCTCTTCGCCGAGGCCGGCTTGTGGCGCGGCGCCTTCTGGGCTTTCGGCGGCCAGGCGGCCCTGCTTTTGCTCGCCTTCGTCGTCCTGCTGCCGCGGACCCCGCGCGAGGCGGGGGCCTTGCC
>NZ_JBAQRT010000305.1:0-4030 GCF_049306435.1 Zavarzinia sp. | reverse complement strand
ACCTGGGTCAGCGGCAGCGGCGCCGGTCCGTCCGACTATCTGCTCGATGCCATCGACCGGCTCTACGCCGACAGCCCCGCCTTCCACGCCGCGCTGGCGACGGCGCGCGACACGGAACAATTGCTGGCGGATGCCGATACCAACGCGATGACCCGCCAGCGCGGCCTCGGCCGGCTCACCCCCGCCTTCAAGGGCCTCGCCAGCCTGATGCGCGACGACCGGGGTCCCCGCATCGCCACCCTCGAGGTGACCGGCTGGGACACCCATTCGGCGCAAGGGGCGGCGACCGGCCGGCTCGCCGTCTTGCTTGGCCAGTTCGCCGATGCATTGGCGGCCCTTCGCAAGGATCTCGATCCCGTCTGGTCGAAGACCGTCGTCGTCGCCGCCACCGAATTCGGCCGCACGGCGGCACCGAACGGCACCGGTGGCACCGATCACGGCACGGCGGGCGCGGCCTTCCTTCTCGGTGGTGCGCTCGAAGGCCGGCGGGTGATCACCGACTGGCCGGGCCTGTCGCGCGACAGACTTTACGAGGGCCGGGACCTCGCCCCGACCACCGATCTGCGCAGCATTTTCGCCAGCGTCCTGCGCGACCATGTCGGCCTGCCCGAGGCCGACATCCGCAGCCGCGTCTTCGTCGACGCCGGGCAAATGCCCTTCGTCGCCGATCTCGTCAGGGTCTGAAGATCGAGGGGGAAGGGGCGATCACAGCCCCTTCTCCTCGTAACGGTCCTGCATGATCTGTTTCATGATGCGGATCGACTCGTCCAGCCGCTCGATCGCCGCCGTCACCTTCTCGCGGCTGGCCGGGCGCAGCCTTCCGTCGGCGGCGGCCATCAGCAGGTCCTCGACGTCGGCGAACTGATCGATATCCCAGTCGGCGCAGAGCGAATCGATCTTCGAGATCGATTTCTTGCCCGACGGCAGTTTCAGCGGCGGCACCAGCGAACAGACCGGCACGTCGAAATGGGGCGCGGCGAAGATCACCGCGTGCAGCCGGCCGACGCTGATCACGAGGCCGCTTTCCGCCATGATCTGTTTCATCCGGCGCGGGTTCCACCAATGCTCCAGGGTCGGCGCCAGTTTGTCGAGGCCGAGTTCCTTGGCACTGCGCACGTCTTCAGGGCAGAACGGCAGCAGCACGGGAGTCCAGCCCTGCTCGCGCAGGCCCGTCACCAGGTGCTCGATCTTCTGCACATAGGTATAGGGGATGATCTCGAGGGCGAATTCGCGCAGCACGATGACGGCCCGCTTCGGATCCGGCACTTCATCGGGCGAATTGTCGGCGATCAGGCGCAGGGCCCAGTCGCCGCCCAGGAAAGACTCGACGCCGATTTCGGACGCGACCCTGAGGCTGCGCTCGGTCCTCACCATCAGATGATCGAAGGCACCGAGATAGTCGCGCAGGAAATCACGGTCGAGCCGGCGGGCATGGCGCGAGGCCTGAACCTTCGACAGATCCTCGACCTCGACGACGGGCTGTTGCACCAATTCCGGCAGATCGACCCCGGCGACGAAATTGGGCACCCGCCGCATCCGGGCCGAGACGACGAAATTGCCGGCATAGCCGATGGCAAGGCCACCGCCGCCGATCATGAAGCCGGCGATGGTGCGCTTGGCCGAGAAGGCGTGAAGATCGGTCTGATGGATGACCTTGCACTTGTTGTAGGGATACCAGTCCCAGAAGCCCCGGAAGGCACCGTGTTCGTCGACGGCGACATAGATATCGTACTCGTCGCAGAAGGCTTCGTAGATGCAATGAAACAGGGCTTCGTCGCCGCAGTTGCCGCGACCGTAGAAACCGGCGACCAGCAGCACGGGCTTGTGATCGATCTGGCCGTGGCGCCGAGCCTCGCGTTTGACCGCGCGCTTGGCCGCCTTCTTTTCCTCGGTTTCCTTCCACCAGGCCTTGTCGTCGATCTCGGTCTGCGGCAGCAGCAGATAGACATGCTGGTTGTTCTTGTAGAGAACGCGGCGGGCGACATGAAAACCCGCGCGCTCGACCATGGCGCGGAATTCGCTCGACGAGAAATCATTGACCCAGCCGCTGGCCCGGCGGTTGGCGTTGGGCGCCAACTCCAGGCTCTTGTAGGTGCAGGCGACCGCGACGCCCCGGCGGGCGATCTTCGACAGCACCTCGTGGGGCTCGAGCAGATATTCCAGAACGCCGAGGAAGGACACGAGTTCAACCTCGTCGATCCACTCCTCCGGCAATTCGGCCGCGTTGAGATCGATCACCCGGGTCCGCTCGTCCCTCGCGACGACATCGACCGGAACATAGATCTTCGCCTTCGACGAATGCTCGAACTGCATTCCGCCGCAGCCGATGTCCATGACCGTCAGCCCCTGCGGAACGAAACGGGCGACGAAATCCGCCCTCTCGGCCCATTTGGGCGAAAGATGTTCGTCGGTCGACCAGCGGGCGTAATCGGTTACAGGGGATTTTGTCATCAGGCTGGTTCCGCCATTGGGACCGCCCCCGCGCGCGCGGGGGCGGGAGTGGTCAATCGCTCAGGAAGCGGGTGATGCCGGCCACGCGGAAGATTACATCCGCCAGATCCTGCGCGAACTGGAAGCCCTTGAAGGCCATTTCCGGCAGGACGACGATTTCGTCGCCCGGCTCGATCACCGGATCGCTCAGCATCAGGATCGCGCCGTTCTGCTTCTGGATCATGAAGCGGTCGAGCTGGGCGCGATCGGTATAGGCACCGGCCTGATCGATGTAATCGTCGACGGTCAGCCCCGGTTGCCAGATCACCGTCTGCGGCGCCAGCACCTCGCCCGCCACGACAACGGTCGAGGAGCGCTGCGGAATGACGATGGTGTCCTCGTTCTCGAGCGGGATGTCGGCGACCTTGCCGTCGTCGCGGGTCACCACCAGGGTGCCGTCGGGCTTGGCGCCCCGCACCCGATCGATGAATTGCAGCACCATCTGCGCCTCGGCCGAACGCAGCGCCGCTTCGCCACTGGTCTGGACGACAGCGGTCAGCACGCTGCGCTGCAGCCGGTCGAGAGCGCCGTCGAGCGCCGCTTTCTGCTGTACCGCGACGCTCGCCCGGCGCAGATGCACCGCGTTGACGTTGGTGGTGCGGGGATCGACCGCGATATGGGCCAGCAGCTGGCGCAGGGTCGTCGCCTTGGAGACGACATAGGTCGACTGCCCCTCGTAGGAGCCTTCGAGGTGCACGGCGATCACCGGCGCCGTCGAATCCTGCTGGAATTCGGCGATATCCTGATCGGACAGGGTGAAGCCGGCGAATTCCCGCAACGTCAGATATTTCGACATCGGGATGCCACCGCGCGTGCCCGTGACGAAGACATTGTTCACGCTGGGCAGCGGCCGGGCCAGGGCGATGAGCTCCGCTCCGGTCATCTGCTTGCCCATCAGCTCGAAGATCGCCTCGTTGCGGATGGAGCCACGGGCCTTGACCACGGGGTGCTGGCCGCCGACCACGATCGTGTCGCCTTCCTCGAGGCTGATGGCCGGCAATTCGCCGTTCAGCAGGAAGTCATAGAGATCGACATCGGTCAGGACGCCGCCGCCGCGCTTGATGGTGATGTCGCGGTAAGAGCCGGCACCTTCGAGGATGCCACCCGCCCGCAGCAGGTAATCCAGCGATGATTCCGAGGGTGAGCCGAGGTGGCGGCCCGGCTGGGCGACGAAGCCCGTGACGAAAACGCCGACCGAGCGCGCGTCGACGATCGTGCTGTAGACCTGCACCGTGTCCGAGGGATAGGACTTCCGCACCTGCCCCTGGATGGCGCTGGTCAGCTGCCCGGCGGGCACGCCGCGCACGGGCACCGGTCCGACTTCGGGAATGAAGATATTGCCCTGAGGATCGACCGTCTGGGTCAGATCCTGCTGGACCGCGCCGAACAGATGCACCTGCACCTGATCGCCCGGCTGAACCTTGTATTGCGAATTGCCGCCCCCGGTGGGCGCCGGGGCCTGCCGGTCGATGAACAACCCGGCGCCGAAGGGCCGGTCGATCAGGGCCGGCGCCTGCTCGGAAACCGCCGCGGTCGGCGG
>NZ_JBAQRT010000304.1:0-3507 GCF_049306435.1 Zavarzinia sp. | reverse complement strand
GCGCTGGGCGGCGCGCAGCTTGGTCTCGATGCCGCCGCCTTCGGCCAGCATGCCGGCCACTTCGTCGAGATCGCCGGCGGCGCGGGCGCCTTCCTGCATCAGGTGGCGTTCGGCGGACAGTTTTTCTTCCTCGCCCGGCTCGGGACCGAGCTGGCGGAGTTCCGCGACGACATGGCGAAGATATTCCTCGTCGCGGCGGGCTTCCTGCAGCTTGGCCTCGGCGGCGGCGAGTTCGGCGGCGGCCGTCGCATGGGCCGCATGGGCCTGCCGCACCGCCGCGATCAAAGCGCCATGGCCGGCGAAGGCATCGAGAAGATCGCGGTGGCCGGCGGGATTGAGCAGGCCCCGGTCGTCGTGCTGGCCATGGGCTTCGATCAGCAGGGCGCCGATCTGGGCCAGCAGGCCGACACTGGCCGATTGATCGTCGACAAAGGCGCGGCTGCGGCCGTCCTTGGTCACGATCCGGCGCAACACCAGCGTATCGCCGGTTTGCCAGCCCTGATCCCGCAACAGGGTTTCCACCGCATGGCCCGGCGGCAGGATGAATTCGGCGCTGATCACCGCCTGATCGGCGCCCGGCCGCACCAGGCCGGAATCGGCGCGCGCGCCGAGGGCAAGACCAAGGGAATCGAGCAGAATCGATTTGCCGGCGCCGGTTTCACCGGTCAGCACGGTCAGTCCCGAGGTGAAATCGAGATCCAGGCGCTCGATCAGCACCACGTCACGAATGGCGAGTCGAAGCAGCATGGCGGTGCAGAAGCGGGCCGTTCGGCCCGCCCCCCAAAATCAGAACAGGGAATCGAGTGTATTGTCGAAGGCGCGGGTGATCCACGACCGCTCGTCGCTGACCGGACGCAGGTTGGCGTCGGTCAGCAGGGCGTAAGAATCCTGATACCAGCTGCTGCCCGGATAATTGTAGCCGAGCACGGCGCCGGCCGCCTGGGCCTCGCGCGACAGGCCGAGGGCAAGATAGGTCTCGACCAGACGATCCAGCGCTTCGGGCACATGGGTCGTGGTCTGATACTTCTCGATCACGATGCGGTAGCGATTGACCGCCGCCAGATACTGCTTGCGCTTCTGGTAATAGCGGCCGACTTCCATTTCCTTGCCCGCGAGGTGATCGCGGGTCAGGTCGAGCTTCAGCCGGGCGTCGCGGGCGTAATCCGTATCGGGAAAGCGGCGCACCACTTCCGACAGGGCGGCCAGCGCCAGCTCGGTGTTCTTCTGGTCGCGGCCCACGTCGACGATCTGGCTGTAGTAGCAGACGGCGACGAGATAATAGGCATAGGCCGCATCCTTGTTGCCGGGGTGCAACTGGATGAAGCGCTGCGCGGTATCGATCGCGTCCGGATATTTCTCGGCCTGATAATAGGCGAAGGCCGCCATCAGCTGGGCCTTGGTCGCCCAGATCGAATAGGGGTGCTGGCGCTCGACCTCGAGGAAGAGATCGGCTGCCTTGTTGTAGCGTTCGTCCGCGAGGGCGTCGGCCGCCTCGTTGTAGAGCGGCTCCACCGGCTTCTCGACATAAGCCTCGGGCTCGCTGTTGGAGGAACAGGCGGCAAGTGTGGCGACGACGACGGCCAGGGCCGCGAAACGTAGGCGCGCAAAGGTACCAATGGGCGACACGAGCGTCACGGCCTCCGGCTATCCAAACAGCAAGAATCAGACAATCACTTCAAGGGCGACTGCCATGGAAACGGCGTCACGCTACACCAGCGACGGCGGCGCGCCAACCATTGAGAATCCCCCTCGAAACCCGGTCCCGCAGACGAAAACGGCGGCCGCTGAAGCGGCCGCCGCCATCAAAGCGATGCTGTTTCCGGTCAGAGCGGGGCGGCCACGCTGGCGCTGGCCCAGGCGGCGCCGCTCTGGCTCTCGACCTCCTCGACCGCGGCGACATAGGTCCAGGCGGTGCGATCGGCGAAGAGCGCGTAAAGCAGCTTGTTGTTCAGCGCATGGCCCGACTTGAAGCCCTCGAAACGGCCGATGATCGGCGCCCCGGCGAGATAGAGATCGCCCAGCGCGTCGAGCGCCTTGTGGCGGACGAATTCATCGTCGAAGCGCAGGCCTTCGGGATTCATGATCGCGTCGCCGTCGACCACCACCGCATTGTCGAGGCTACCGCCGAGCGCCAGGCCCCTGGAACGGAGAAATTCGACCTCCTCCCGGAACCCGAACGTGCGGGCACCCGACAGAAGCTCGGCGAAACCGCCGTCGCCGAGGTCATAGGAGCCGCTGCGCCGGTCGATCGCCTTCGACGGGAAATCGATCTCGAAGTCGATGCCGAAGCCCTCGCCGGGGACCAGGGCGGCGAACTTGCCATCCACCTGGATCTCGACCCGCTTCAGGATCTTGATCGCGCGGCGCGGCGGACGCTGGTTCCTGGTGCCCACGCGCTCGATCATCTCGACGAAGGGCTTGGCCGAACCGTCGAGGATCGGCAACTCCGGCCCGTCGATCTCGATCACCACATTGTCGATGTGAAGACCGGAGAGGGCCGCCATCAGATGCTCGACCGTGCGCACCGAAACCCCGGCGCCATTGACGAGAACGGTGCACAGCGTGGTGTCGCGGACATGGTCGTAAAGCGCCGGGATCATGTTGTCCCGGCCGGTGACATCGGTGCGGCGAAAGAAAATGCCGTGGTCGCTGGGCGCAGGGACGAGGGTGACGCGAACCGGTGCACCCGTGTGCAGGCCGACGCCATCCAGCGACACCCTGGCCGCCACCGTCTTCTGTGCCTCGAGAGCGATCACCGGAAACCTCGTCGATAAGCAGGCCACTGAATCAACAGACTCTGAGCACCCGCAAAAAAACTGCCGGTGCCAGATGTAAGTCCTGGCACCGGCAGACTCAAATCACTCTTTGTTACGGAAGGTTACAGATGCAAGCCATTGATTTTGCTTGCCTTTACAACCTTCCGTGACAGTCCTGTTCAGTTCGCCTGACGCCGCAGGAAAGCCGGAATTTCCAGCTGGTCGTCCGCGCTGCGCGGCTGGGCCTGACGCTCGGAGCCTTCCATCCGGCCGAGCAGCGACGGGTTCTGCGGGGCCGCGACGGGGGCTTGCGGCTGCTGCTGGGGCTGCGTGACCTGCTGCAGCATCGGCTGGGGCGCCGGGGTCTGGGGCTGGGCCTGACCGACCGAGATCGCCGCCGAGCCTTGCGCCTGCGGCTGACCGGCATAGGTCGGACGGCGGGCATAGCCATAGGGTGCCTGCGGGGCCTGGGCCATCGGCTGGGCCTGATGGTACTGCGGCTGCGGCGCCTGGGCCCGGGGGCCATTGCCGGTCATCTTGTCGAGGAGCGAACGGAACCCCCCGCGCTTGGCCGGCGCCGGTTCCATCTGTTCGCGAATCGGCTGGGCACCGCCCAGATCGACGCGCGGACCACCCTGGGGCGCCTGCTGATAGACCGGCTGCTGGTACTGCGGCTGCGGCGGATAGACCGGGGCCGGAGCCTCGGCGACCGCCTGCTGGGGCGCGGGCGCCTCGAACATGGGGGCCTGGG
>NZ_JBAQRT010000303.1:0-11743 GCF_049306435.1 Zavarzinia sp. | reverse complement strand
GGCGGGCGGCGAGCGCGGCGACGCCCCGCCCGGCGAGCCGCAGCACGCCGAAGACGACCAGCGTGCCGAGAATGAACCACAGGCCGAAACTGACCTCGGCCGAGGAGAACAGCGCGAGACCGACGAGGCCGGCGATCAGCACGGCGGTCGCGATCAGATAGCGCTTGCGCAACCGCACCCGGTCGGGCGCGACCTGATCGCGGAACAGATGGGCGGCCGGCACTTCCCGCGCCCGGGCGAGCGGCCAGAGCGCGAAGAGCGTCGCGGTGATCAGGCCAAAGCCGGCGGCCCGCAGCAGGGGCAGCGGATAGAAGCCGAGGCTGGCCGGCACCGGCAATTGCTCCGCCAGCAGGCCGCCCAGGGCAATGGGCAGGCCGAGGCCGACGCCAAGACCGATGGCGATGCCGAGCAAGGCGATCAGCAGCACCTGGAACAGGAACATGCGGAAGATGAGCCCCGCGGGCGCGCCCAGCGATTTCAGGATGGCGATGGTTCGGGTGCGCGTCGCCATATGGGCACGCACGGCGCTGCCGATGCCGACGCCGCCGACCACCAGCGTGGTCAGGCCGATCAGGGTCAGGAACTGGCCCATGCGGTCGACGAACTGGCGAATGCCCGGGGTCGCGTTGTCGCGGTAGCGGATGCGCCAGCCGGCATCGGGAAATTCGGCCTCCAGCGCCTTGCCGATCGCGTGCAAGGGGGTGCCGGGCGGAAGGCTCAGGCGATAGGCGGTATTGACCAGGCTGCCCTGTTGCAGAAGGCCGGTTGCGGGCAGGGCATCGAGACCGATCATCACCCGGGGGCCGAGGGCGAAGGCTTCCGCCGCGCGGTCCGGCTCGTCGGCGATGACGGCGCGGATGATGAAACGGGCATCGCCGATGGCGATGATGTCGCCGATCCCGGCCCCGATCCGCATCAGCATGACATCGTCAACGACGGCGCCGGGCAATCCGTCCCGGACGGCGAAAGCGTCCATGGGGCCGAGGGCGGGTTCAAGCGCCAGTTTGCCGATCAGCGGATAGGCGCCATCGACCGCCTTCAATTCGACGAGCGTCCGGCCCTCGGCCCCGGTGGTCAGCCGGGCCATGGCGCGCATCTGGCGAACGGTGGAAAGCTGGCCGAGCCCTTGCAACCGGGCGACTTCGGCGGCGGTGGCCTCACGCTGCACGAGGCGGAGTTCCATGTCGCCGCCCAGCAGGGCGCGGCCATTCTCGGCCAGGCCCTGTTCGATCGCGGCCGAGAGGGTGCCGATGCCGGCGATCGCCGCGACCCCCAGCACCAGACAGGCGAGGAAGATGCGGAAACCCTTCAACCCGGTGCGCAGCTCGCGCCGGGCGAGGCGGAAGGCCAGCGCGGTCCCGCCCCTCATCACATCCGCTCGTCGGCGACGATGCGCCCGTCGGCGAGGCGCAGGCGCCGGTCGCAGCGCGCCGCCAGCGCGGGATCATGGGTGACGAGAACGAGGGTGGCGCCCCGGTCGCGGCCAAGGCCGAACAGGAGATCGACGATGGTCTCGCCGGTGCGGCTGTCGAGATTGCCCGTCGGCTCGTCGGCGAAGAGAATGCGGGGGTTCGCGATCAGGGCGCGGGCGAGGGCGACGCGCTGCTGCTCCCCGCCCGAGAGTTGCGCCGGATAGTGATCCAGCCGGTGAGCAAGGCCGACGCGGCCAAGCTCCGCCGCCGCCTTGTCCCGCGCGCCCGCGTCGCCGGCCAGCTCCAGCGGGATCGCGACATTTTCCAGCGCGGTCATGGTCGGGATCAGGTGGAAAGACTGGAAGACGATCCCCACATTGTCCCGGCGGAAGCGCGCCAGACGGTCTTCATCGAGGGTTTGAAGCTGCTGGCCGGCGACCGTGACCGTGCCCGAGGTCGGCTTTTCCAGGCCCGCCATGACCGAGAGCAGGGTCGATTTGCCGGAGCCGGAAGGGCCGATCAGCCCGATGCTCTGTCCCGCCTCGACGGACAGGTCGATGCCGCGCAGGATGTCGACCGGGCCGGCGGCACTGCCGAGGCTGAGGGTCACGGCAGCGAGTTCGATCACGGGAGCAGCCAAGGAATGACATCCACAAGAACAGGAAGGGGCTTTCGGTCATATGGACTGATGGTCCTGGTTTTCAACCTCGCCCTGCTGATCGGCCTCGCCTTTTCGCCCGCGGCGGGATCGGCGGCCCCGGCCCGCATCCTCGCCTTCGGCGATTCCCTCACCCATGGCTACGGGCTCGACGGGCCGGATGTCTTTCCGGTGCGGTTGCAGAAGGCACTGACGGCCGCCGGCATCGAGGCCGAGGTGCAGAACGCCGGGGTCTCGGGCGATACCACGGCGGGCGGCCTCGCCCGGCTGGACTGGGCGCTGGGCGATCCCGCCGGCCTGCCCGACCTCGTCATCATCGAGCTGGGCGCCAATGACGCCCTGCGCGGCACCGACCCGGCCGAGACCGAGGCCAATCTCGACGCCATCCTGACCCGCCTCGGAACGCGCGGGGTGAAGGTCCTGCTGGCGGGGATGCGGGCGCCGCCCAATCTCGGCAGCGAATACGGGACCCGCTTCGACGGCATGTTTCCCCGGCTTGCGGAAAAGCACCGGGTGGCGTTCTATCCCTTCTTCCTCGACGGCGTCGCGGCCGATCCCGCCCTCAACCAGGCGGACGGGATGCATCCCAATCCCGCCGGTGTCGCGATCATCGTCGAGCGGATCACCCCCTTCGTGATCCGCGCCCTCGAGCAAAGGAACCCTGCATGAAGTACCGCCGTCTTGGCCGGACCGATCTCGATGTCAGCGTCATCTGCCTCGGCACCATGACCTGGGGCGAGCAGAACACCGAAGCGGAAGCCCACGAACAGCTCGACTACGCCCTGGACCAGGGGGTGAATTTCCTCGATGCCGCCGAAATGTATCCGGTGCCGCCCAAGCCCGAGACGCAAGGTCGGACCGAGGCCTATATCGGCAGCTGGCTGAAGGCGCGCAAGAACCGCGACAAGGTCATCATCGCGACCAAGGTTTCCGGCCGCGACGGCCCCGGCGCCCATATCCGCAAGCCGACCACGCGCCTGAACAAGGCCCAGATCACCGAGGCGATCGACGGCAGCCTGAAGCGGCTCGGCACGGATTACGTCGACCTCTATCAGGTCCATTGGCCGGAGCGCATCACCAATGCCTTCGGTATAGCCGACTACAAGCATTTCGAGCAGCACGACCTTGTTCCCATCGAGGAGACGCTGGACGCCCTCGCCGGCCTCGTGAAGGCGGGCAAGGTGCGCCACCTCGGGGTTTCCAACGAAAGTCCCTGGGGCGTGATGCGTTACCTCGAGGCGGCGGACCGCCTGGGCCTGCCCCATATCGTCACGATCCAGAACGCCTATAGTCTCGTCAACCGCCTGTTCGAGATCGGCCTCGCCGAGATCGCCCATCGCGAGGGGGTCGATCTGCTGGCCTATTCCCCGCTCGGCATGGGGCTGCTGACCGGCAAATATTACGGCGGGGCGAAGCCGGCCAATGCCCGGCTCACCCTGTTCTCGCGCTTCATCCGCTATTCGACGCCGGGCGCCCAGGCGGCGGCCGATGCCTATGTCGACATCGCGCGCCGCCACGGGCTGGACCCGGCGCAGATGGCGCTGTCCTTCGTCAACGACCGGCCGTTCCTCGGCGCCAATATCATCGGCGCGACCACGATGGAGCAGCTGAAAGCCGACATCGGCTCAATCGACCTCGAGTTGTCGGAGGCGGTGATGAAGGAAATCGAGGCGGTCCACCGCGCCAATCCCAACCCCTGTCCGTGACCGGACGGTGGGGGCGTGACATGGTCCGTCTCTTCGTCGCCCTGCCGCTGCCGCCCCTCTTGCGCCAGACCCTGGCGCTGGCGGGCGGCGGCATTCCGGGCGCGCGCTGGAGCCCGCCCGGGAACCTGCACATCACGCTGAAATTCATCGGCGAGGTCGACGAGCGGGTGGCGGACGACATCGTCTCCGCCCTCGACGGCGTCCATGCCCCGGCTTTCGAGGTCGCGATCCGGGGTGTCGGCCTGTTCGAGAGCGGCAAGGGGCCGCGCCTCCTTTATGCCGCCGTCGTGCCCTCGCCCGCCCTCCTCGATCTCGAGAAACGGGTGGAGGCGGCGCTGGCGCTCGTGCCCGGCCTCGGCGTCGAAGATCGGCGCTTCGTGCCCCATGTCACCCTGGCCCGGCTGAAGGCGCCCGACGCAGGCCGGCTGCGCGCCTTCGTCGAAGGCAACGGCGGCCTGGCGCCGCCGCCCTGGCGGGCCGATCGTTTCGCGCTCTATTCCAGCGTGACCGGGGGCGAGCACCCGGTCTATACCCCGGAAGAATGGTTCGATCTGGAAGAGCAAGACGGGGACTGACGTGAAGACCTATCGGCGCATCGTGATCCTGACCGGCGCCGGCATTTCGGCGGAATCGGGCCTCGGCACCTTCAGGGACAAGGACGGCCTGTGGACGAAATATGATCTGCGGGACGTGGCGACGCCCGAGGGCTTCGCCCGCGATCCCGCCTTCGTCCATGAGTTCTACAACGCCCGCCGCCGCGGCCTGCTGACCGCGCAGCCCAATGCCGCCCACCATGCCCTTGCCCGGCTGGAGGCGGAACACGCCGGGGAGGTGCTGATCGTCACCCAGAATGTCGACGACCTGCACGAGCGGGCGGGCAACCGCAACCTCATTCACATGCACGGCGAACTCGCCCGCATCCGCTGCGGGATCTGCGAGACGGTGACCGAACACCGGGCCGATATCGACCTGGCGACGATCTGCGCGACCTGCGGCCGCGCGGGGGCGATGCGGCCCCATGTCGTCTGGTTCGGCGAAATGCCCCTGCTGATGGACGAGATCCACGAGGCGCTGGAGGCTTGCGATCTGTTTGTTTCCATCGGCACTTCGGGCACGGTCTATCCGGCGGCGGGCTTCGTCGCGCAGGTTCGACGCGGCCGACGGGCGCTGACGGTCGAATTGAACCTCGATCCGTCCGACGGCCATTCGCTGTTCGCCGAGCGCCGCTATGGCAACGCCAGCGAGATCGTGCCCGCATTCGTCGACGAAATATTGCGCGGGGAGATCTGATCATGCGGCCGTTCCATCTCGCCTTTCCGGTCCACGATCTTGCCGCCGCGCGGGATTTCTATTTCGGCACCCTTGGCTGCACGGCGGGGCGCAGCGCGCCGACCTGGGTCGATTTCGAGCTGTTCGGCCATCAGTTGTCGGCCCATCTGCGCGAGGGCTGGCAGGGGGCCGGGCGGGCCTGCGCCGGCGGCGTCGACGGCGATGCCGTGCCCCTTCCCCATTTCGGCGTCGTCCTGACCATGCCGCAATGGCACGCCCTGCGGGAGCGGCTGGAAGCGGCGGAGGGGATCGACTGGGTGCTGAAACCCAAGGTCCGCTTTGTCGGTCAGCCGGGCGAGCAGGCGACGATGTTCGTGCTCGATCCATCGGGCAATGCGCTGGAATTCAAGGGCTTCGCTTCGGACGAGAGCCTTTTCGCGACCTGAGGAGAATTTCTTGAGCCTTGTCTATTTCTGCCGCTATTCGGCATCGATCGCGCGGCATTGGCAGGACCTGCTGGAGACGGCGCTCGGCGAGACCGTGTTGCTCGGCCCACCTCATGGGAACCTGGGCGCCGACGATCTGGCGGCGGTCGATGTCGCCATCGTCGCCAATCCGGCGCCGGGGCTGCTGGCGCAGATGCCGAACCTGCGCTTCGTGCAGAGCCTTTGGGCCGGGGTCGACGGCTTGCTGGCCGATAGCTCGGTGCCCGAACACCTGCCGCTCGCCCGTCTGGTCGATCCCAACCTCGCCACCGCCATGGCCGAGGCGGTGGCGACCCATGTCCTCGGCCTGCACCGCCAGCTGCCCGCCTATCGCGCCCAGCAGGCGGATGTGGTCTGGAAGCCGCATCACCAGCCGCTGGCCGCGGAATGTCCGGTCGGCATCCTCGGCATGGGGGAAATGGGCAAGGCGTCGGCGGCCATGCTGCGGGCGCTCGGCTTTCCGGTGCTGGGCTGGAGCCGAAGCGCCGGCCCGGCGGCGCTGGACGAGGTTCTGGCCAGGGCGCATATCCTCGTCAATCTTCTGCCGCTGACGCCCGAGACCCGGCATATCCTGGCGGCGCCGCTTTTCGCCCGGATGCGGCCCGGCGCCGGCCTGATCAATTTCGGCCGGGGCGGGCATCAGGTGGTGGCGGATATCATCGCCGCGCTCGATGCCGGGGTCCTGTCCCATGCCGTGCTCGATGTCTTCGAGACCGAGCCGCTGCCGGCCGACAGCCCGCTGTGGCTCCACCCGAAGGTAACCGTGACGCCCCATGTCGCGGCCGAGACCGACAGTCGCACGGCGGCCCATTGCGCGGCCGGGAATATCCGCGCCTTCCGCGCCGGACGGCCCGTGACTGGCCTCGTCGATCGGGCGCGGGGCTATTGACGCCACAGGCGGGAGGGCGCAACCGTAGCCCTTCCCCAGCACCGCCCCGGAAGCCCGACGCCATGACCGCCGCCCTTGATCACGACCATGTTTTCCTCGGCCAGGACCACGCCCGGAACGAGCGCCGGACCTGGGCGGTGATCGCCCTGACGGTGGTGACCATGGGGGTGGAGATCGCGGCCGGCACGATCTATGGCTCGATGGCGCTCACCGCCGACGGCTGGCACATGTCGACCCATGCCGCCGCCCTCGTCATTTCCGCCCTGGCCTATCGCTATGCCCGGCGGCTGGCGCGGGACGACCGCTTTTCCTTCGGGACGGGGAAATTCGGCGACCTGGCCGGTTTCGCCAGCGCCATCGTGCTTGGTCTGGTCGCCCTGCTGATCGCGGGCGAGAGCCTGTGGCGCCTCGTTCACCCGGTCGCCATCGACTATGGCCAGGCCATCGTGGTCGCCGCGATCGGCCTTGCCGTCAATCTCGTCTCGGCCGGGCTGCTGCATCACGGAGCTGATCACCACGAGCATGACCATGACCACGGGGATCACCATCACCACCACGGCCATGACAATAATCTGCGGGCGGCCTATCTTCATGTCCTGGCCGACGCGCTGACGTCGGTTCTGGCCATTGCCGCCCTGCTGGCCGGGCGATCCCTTGGCCTCGCCTGGCTGGATCCGGTGATCGGCGTCGTCGGGGCGCTGGTCATCGCGCGCTGGTCTATCGGGTTGATGCGCGACGCGGGCGGCACCCTGCTCGATGTCGTGCCGGGGGGCGGTGCCGTGGCGGACGAGATCCGCCGCCGGCTGCAAGCCGAGGGCGAGCGGGTGACGGATCTCCATGTCTGGTCCCTGGGGCCAGGACATTTCGGCGTCATCGCCGCCCTGACCTCAAGCCAGCCCCAGGCCCCGGCGGTCTATCGGGACAGGCTGGCCGGCCTGCCCCGCCTGTCCCATGTCACCATCGAGGTGAACGCGGCGTGATTACGCGCCGCGCGATCCTCAGAAGCTGAGCAGCGAATTCACGCCGTCCAGCGTCGGGTCGAGCGCGCCCGTGTTGGCGCCGACCAGCGTGTCGACGACTTCCGTCACCGCGCCGAGACCGCCGGTCTGGACATTGGTCAGGTCGTTCAGCGGATCGGTCAGGGCGGCGAGGGCGCCGGTCTGGGGATCGACCAGCGTGTTCACGAGGCCCGCCACCGGCGACAGGATGGTGCCGCCGAGCAGGTTGTTCACCGTGCCCTGAACCGTGTCGATCAGGCCGCCGGCATTCGTCGATTCGGTCTGGCCCGACAGGAGGTGATTGAGGCCGTCCAGGGTCGGGTCGAGGGCACCCTTCTCGTCGCCGACCAGGGCGTCGACCACTTCCGTCACCGCGCCGAGGCCGCCGGTCTGGATATTGGTCAGATCGTTCAGCGGGCTGGTCAGGGCGGCGAGGGCGCCGGTCTGGGGATCGACCAGTGTGTCGACCAGATTGCCGACGAAGGCCAGCGGCGTGCCGTCGAGCAGGCTGCCGACCGTGCCCTGCACGACATCGATCAGACCGCCCGTCGTGGTCGATCGCGTATCGCCCGTCAGCAGGTCGTTCACCCCGTCGAGCACGGGATCGAGCACGCCGTTCTGCGGGCCGGCCAGCGCGTCGACGACGTTGGTCAGGCCGCCGAGGGCGCCGGTCGCCGTGTCGGTCACCGCCTCGAGGGCGCCGGTCAGCGGGCTGAGCACGCCGGTCTGCGGATCGACCAGGGCATTCACGAGGTCGCTCACCCCCTGCAGCGGTGTGTTGCCCAGCAGATTCTCGACCGTGTTCTGCACCAGCGAGATCAGGCCATTGCCGGTCTGGCCGCCATTGCCGTTGCCGCCATTGCCATTGCCACCGTTCCCATTGCCACCGTTCCCGTTCCCGCCGTTGCCGTTGCCGCCGCCCGGGGTGACGGGAAGTTCCCCGCCCCCGGCCAGGCTGATCTGGCGGAGACCAAAGCCACCGCCATAGCCGGTCAGGAAATTCCGCCGCTGATAGCGCCGGTCGATATCCATCAGGGTGACTTCACCGGCCTGCTTGGTTCGGCTCAGCTCGGCCGCCGCGGTATAGATGCGGATGCCGGCGAGGGCGAGGGCGCCCTTCTCATCGACGGTGCCATTGGCGAAGAGCGCCAGCCCCGGGACGTCGCTGAGCAGCGCCTCGACCTGGAGGTCGCCCGAGACATTGGTGTCCTCGGCATAGCCGACCCCGGCGCCGAGCTTCAGGTTGGGCGTGACATAGACCGAGGCCCCGGCGCGGCCGTACCAGCTGTCCTCGACCACATCGCCCCACTGATAGCCGGCGAGCAATTCGAGCGTGACGCTGGAGAGGTAATATTCGCCGATCGCGGCGACGGCATATTGCTTGTCGCCATCGACGTAATAGCCGCCACCGGCGATGCCGACCGACAGGGTCTGCGGGTCACGGTAGAACAGTTGGCCCGCGCCGCCGGCAAAGCCGGCCTCGTCGGCGACGAAGCCGGCGGCGCCGTCGATCTGCAGGCCGACATTGCCGCCGAGCGGGATGGCGAGGCTGGGGGCGCCACCGTAAAGGCCGCCGTTCTCGTCGCCGCCACCGAAGATGTCGACGCGCAGATTCGTTTCAGCGACCGCCTGCGTGTCGGCCCCGAACTGATAGGGCGAGACCGGGATGGCATCCTGCGCGCGGGCCGAGACGGCCGGAACAACAAGCGCCGAGGCCAGAAGTGCCGAACGGGCAGCGGTCGTCAGCAAGGTCGGCCGGTCAGCGGCACGCCTGGTAATCTTCAACATTTCAGCCACCTAAACCCCCAGGATTCGTTGCTCCACCCTCCGCGCGGGACGGGCGCGACCACATTCGGGCGGGCTTCGTCCCGCGATTGCGCGCATCGCCCGTGGGGGCAGGTAAACGAATTTTTAAGGATGAATTGTGAGGGCAACAATCTCCAATTCGGAGAAAATAACCCACGTTCTGGCGGTTGTTTCAAAATGGATGCATCGCACAACAGGTCGCGATCCGCGACCGGCGAAGCTGAATAAATCTTCGAAAAACAAGGTGTTGCCCCAAGGCGCTGCAACATGACGGATTGTCATCCCGCCACTTCATCGCACCTGTTCTGGCGGAAAGACCCCGAAGATCGGGAAGATCTGACGTCGACGACGGCTTTAGTCGAGCGCGTCCATATCGTCGTCGGAGAAACCGAAATGATGGCCGATCTCGTGGATCAGCACCTCGCGCACCAGGTCGCCCAGGGATGAGCCGGTTTCGCACCATTCGTCGAGGATGGGGCGGCGATAAAGAAAGATCATGTCGGGCAGGCTACCCGAATCGCTGAACGACTTGTCCTTCAGTGGCACGCCGCGATAGATCCCGGTCAGGGTGAAGGGGTCGTCGATCCCCATGGCCTCCAGCGTGCCGTCATCGGCGAATTCCTCGACCCGAATCACGACGTCGCGAACCTTGTCGCGCAAGGCGGGCGGTATGTCCGCCAGGGCCTGGGCGGCCAGGGCCTCGATGTCTTCGAGACGGGGGGCCAGGAGCCGGTCGAGAAATTTGGCGTGCGTCATCGGCCGAGACGTTAGCGCCTTGTGGCGCGCTGTCCAGTCTCGTACCACTTGAATCAGGATCGAAAAACGCCAAACAGGGAATGGTCATGGCCGAAAAGCTGACGGAAGCCGCGCGGGGGGCCGCTCTGGTCCAACTGCCGAAATGGCACATGTCGGAGGATCGCGATGCCATCGAACGCCGGCTGGTGTTCCGGGACTTCGGCCAGGCCTTCGCCTTCATGACCCGCGTCGCCCTGGTCGCCGAGGCGATGGATCATCACCCGGAATGGTTCAACGTCTACAAGACGGTCGACATCCTGCTGTCGACCCACGACGTCGGCGGCCTGTCCGAACTCGATATCAAGCTGGCCCGCCGCATCGACACCTTCGCCGCCGACTTCGGGCTCTAGCGGCGGGAGGGCGCCTTTCTCCCGCCTTCGTCACAATCCCGGCGAAGGCCCATAGGCGCTAAGATAATGGATTCCCCTTTCTGGCTGATTGTGATTCAAGCTTTGAATGGACATCAGCGTCGACGATCACGATTGGCCGTTGGTTGTTTCCCGCATCGAGGAAGCGATCGACCTTGAAGCTTCCGTTGTTGCCAGCGGCGCGCTGAAGCGACGACGGGAAGTCCGCAGCGGGGCGGATCTCCTGCGTCTGGCCCTGGCCTACGGCCCTGGCGGCCAGTCGCTGCGCGAGACGGCGGCTTGGGCGTCGTTGCAGCAGGTCGCCAAGCTCAGCGATGCAGCACTCCTGTACCGCCTGCGCGATGCCGCCGACTGGCTGGGGTGGATCGCCGGTAGCCTGCTGGCACAACGTACCGGCGAGACCGTTGCCCTGGCCGGCTATCGCCTTCGGATCGTCGACGCCACGGTGATCAGTCCGCCGGGGCGAGGCGGGCGCTGGCGCCTGCACGCGGTTTACGATCCAGGGGCAGCCCGCTTCACCGGGTTGGCGCTCACCAACACCCGCGGGGCCGAAAGCTTGACGCGGGTCGAGGCCGAGCCGGGAGAACTGATCCTGGGCGACAGGGTCTATGCCCGCCCCGGCGGCTTGCAGCGCCTGATCGATGCCAGGGTCGACTTCGTGGTGCGGGCCGGGAGCCGCTCCCTGACCCTGTCCAAGGCCGATGGGAGTGCCTTCGACCTCGCGGCGGCACTCGACCAAAGCGACCAGTTCGGCACCTGCGACCTGGCGGTCAGGATCGATCACAAGGGCCACCCGGAACGCTCCAGGTTGGCCCGGCTGGTGGTGATCAGGAAGCCGCCCGAGGCCGCTCGTCAGGCCCGCGACCGGGCCCGACGCGAGAGCCAGCGCGGCGGCCACCGCAACGATCCCCTGAGCCTGCGCGCCGCCGAACACCTGATGCTCATCACCTCGCTGGCCCAGGACAAGGCAAGCCCCGAGCAACTCGCCAGCCTGTACAGGCTGCGCTGGCAGATCGAACTGGCCTTCAAGCGCCTCAAGTCCCTCCTGCACCTCGACCGCCTGCCGGCCAGGAACGAGGGCTTGGCCCGGGCCTGGATCTTCGCCCATCTCATCGCCGCCCTGCTCGTCGAGGATCTTTGCCCGGATATCCGGGACATTCCCCCCTGAGCCCAAGGCATTGCCCCGGATGCCCTCCCTGTGGCGGGTCACCAAGATGCTCATGGCCGCCTTCCGTCAGCACGTCCTCGGCGCCATCTCCCTGCACCGCCTCGCCGGCAGCATCCGGAAAATTGAAAGGCAGCTCTTCGAAGCACACCGAAAACGTAAACTTCAGACCTTAACTTAGCGCATATGGGC
>NZ_JBAQRT010000302.1:0-1541 GCF_049306435.1 Zavarzinia sp. | reverse complement strand
GTGCCGACCGGCGCGGCGGCGGCGGCCGTCCGCTCTTCAGCCGTGGTCTGCGGAACCGGCAGGGTACTGACGCCGGGGCGGCCGGATTCGTCGACGACCTGAACGCGGACCCGTGCCGTGCCCTGATTCTGGAACCCCAGCAGCTGGGCGGCCCGGCGCGACAGGTCGATGATGCGATCGTTGACGAAGGGCCCGCGGTCGTTGACCCGGACCATGACCGAACGGCCGTTCTCGAGGTTGGTCACGCGGACGTCGGCGGGCAGTTGCAGCGTCTTGTGCGCCGCCGTCATCTCGTTCATGTCGTAGACTTCGCCGATCGCCGTCTTCCGGCCATGGAACGGCTCGCCGTACCAGGAGGCGATGCCGGTCGCGTCATAGGACCAGTCGACCTTGGGGTAATACCAGACGCCCTTGATCTGATAGGGCTTCAGGGTCGCCTCGACCACGCCGGGGCGGGTGGTCTGGTTGCTGTCCACCCGGTCGCGGGCGCAGGCGCCCAGCGTGGCGGCGAGGGCCGTCACGATGGCGAGCGTATGCAGGGAGCTGCGGGCGGGAATCACGTTGGCGCTCCGGCTGGCGTCAGGACAAGCAGAATGCCTACAGCATTTTGCGTCTCAGGGGCAGGCTGCCTCAACATATCCTGTCTCATGGGCCGATCTGATCGGCCAGGGACAGGACCGACAGGGCGAAATAGGTCGAGCGGTTCCAGCGCATGATGACGCGGAAATTCTCGTAGACCAGCCAATAGGCCCCCTCTTCCCCCGGATTGATCAGCGAGGCGGTCATCTCGGCCGCCGGCAGGTCGGCGCCATCGCGCTGGCGCACACCAAGGGCCTGCCAGTCGGCCAGGCTCTTCTTCACCTCGAGCCCCGTCAGGGACTTGGCGAAGCCCGACGGCACCTTCACCGGCCGGCCCCAGCCCTCGCCCGCGACCCAGCCGTTCTGCTTCAGGTAATTGGCGGCGGAGCCGAAGACATCGGCCCTGGTCGCCCAGATATCGCGATGGCCGTCACCGTCGAAATCGACCGCCCATTTCAGGTAGCTCGACGGCATGAACTGGCACTGGCCCATGGCCCCGGCCCAGGAGCCGATCAGCTTTTCGGGGCTGTAGTGCTCCGCTTCCATGATCTGCAGGGCTTTCAGCAATTCGCCCCGGAAGAATTCCGCCCGCCGCCCCTCGTAGGCGAGGGTCGCGAGGGAACGGACGATGGAGAAATTGCCGGTATTGGCGCCGAAACTGGTCTCGACGCCCCAGAGCGCGACGACGACCTTGGACGGCACGCCGTAAGTGCCCGCGACCCGGCGCAGCACATCCGCATTCTCGGCATGAAGGCTGCGGCCCTTGCGGATGCGGACGTCCGATACCGTGTTCTGGAAATAGCGCGCGAAGGTGATGCGGCCTTCCGGCTGCTTGCGGTCGAGCTCGACCACCCGGGGATTGGGGGTGAGGCCGTCGAAGGCGGCGGCCAGCGTCGTCTCGGCGATGCCCTTGCCCCGGGCCTCGGCCCGGAAACCGTCCAGCCAGCTATCGAACCCGGCAT
>NZ_JBAQRT010000301.1:0-3206 GCF_049306435.1 Zavarzinia sp. | reverse complement strand
GCCCGGCATGGGCCAGTTCGGCCCGCAACGCCGTGTCGAGATCGGCGGCATCGGGCGCGGCGGCTTCCAGCGGCGGGCCGACAACGACGACGACCTCGCCCTTCGGCGGGCCGGCCTCCTTGTAATGGGCGGCGAGGGTGTCCAGCGTGTCGCGCCGGACTTCCTCGAACATTTTGGTCAGTTCGCGGGCGACGGCGGCGGGCCGGGGACCCAGCACGGCGAAGGCATCGGCCAGCATGTCGTCGAGGCGCTGCGCCGATTCGAGAAACACGAGGCTGCTGCGCACGCCGGCCAATTCCTGCAGGATCTCGCGCCGGGCCGCGCTTTTCGGCGGCAGGAAGCCGGCGAACAGGAAACGGTCGGTCGGCAGGGCCGCCAGGGTCAGGGCCGCCAGCACCGAGGACGCCCCGGGCAGGGTGGTGACGTGAATGCCCGCGGCGACGGCATCGACCACCAGGCGATAGCCGGGATCGGAGACCAGCGGCGTGCCGGCATCGGAGACGAGGGCGATGATCGCGCCCTGGGCCAGCCGGGCCAGCACCTCGGGCCGCACTTTCGCCGCGTTGTGGTCGTGATATGGCATCAGCGGCTTGTGCAGGCCATGGATCTGCATCAGGCGGCTGGTGACGCGCGTATCCTCGCACAGCACGAGGTCGGCGCCCCGCAAGGTGTCGAGCGCGCGCAAGGTGATGTCGCGGGCGTTGCCGATCGGGGTCGCCACCAGATGCAGTCCGGGGCGTGGTTTACTTGGCCGCCCGCCGCCGCTACCTTGGCCGCCATCTGGTTCGAACGCGGGAGTATGGTCCGGTGCATCCTCTGGCAAAGACGGCTGCGGGAGTCCGCCGGCCTCTGTTCCGTTCATCCGTCTTCGCCCTCGCCGGCCTCGTCCTGGCCGCATGTACCGGTTCCGGCGGGAATACTACCGCGAGCGCGCCGTCGCCGTCACCCATCACGGCGGCGCCGATCGCCCCGGCGCCGACCGGCAACATCCAGATCGGCGTCGTCATGCCGGCGACGGGGCAGGCCGCCACGGTCGGCCAGGCCCTGCAGAATGCCGCCCAGCTGGCCCTGTTCGATCTGGGGGCCCCGGATATCGAATTGCTGCAGGCCGATGCCGGCGCCTCGGCGGCGACCGCCGTCGGCGCGACGCAGAATGTCCTCGGCAGTGGCGCCGGGCTCGTCATCGGGCCGCTGGGCGCGACTTCGGTCAAGGCCGCGGCCGGCGAGGCGCGGCGCCGCGGTGTCCCGATGCTCGGCTTTTCCACCGACCGCAGCGCCGCCGGCAACGGTGTCTATCTGATGGGCTTCATGCCCGAGGAACAGGTTTCGGCCATCGTCGCCTATGCCGCGGGCGCCGGCATGACCCGATTCGCCGCCCTGCTGCCCAGCGGCGCCTATGGCGATGTCGCGGCGGCGGCCTTCGACCTCGCGGTCGGGGCCAATGGCGGCACGGTCGTCCATTCCGAACGCTATCGTTCGGGCAACCTGCAGCCGAGCGACACGCTGCGCGCCCTGGTCACCCCGGGGCCGGACGGGCGGATGCCGGTCGACGCGATCTTCGTGCCGGAAGGCGGCGCGGCCCTGCGCCAGGTGACCGCGACCTTGGCGGGCCTTGGTTTCGACGGCCGCTCGATCCGTCTTCTCGGCACCGATCAATGGTCGGGATCGGACCTCGGCAGCGATCCGCTGACCCTCGGCGGCTGGTTCGCCGGCCCCGCGCCCGACCGTTTCGAGCGCTTCGCCGGCCATTACCAGAGCACTTTCGGCGATCGCCCGCCACGCATCGCGGCCCAGGCCTATGACGCCATGACCCTCGCGGTGCTGCTGGCGCGCCAGCCCGGCGGTTTCGCCGATTCGGTCCGGGGCCTCGCCTCGCCCGATGGTTTCGCCGGCGTCGACGGGCTGTTCCGCTTCCGCGCCGACGGCACGCCCCAGCACGGCCTCGCCATCTTGGAGGTGACCGGCAGCGGTCCCCGGGTGATCCGTCCGGCCCCCGATACATTCGTCGGCCAGGGTTTCTGAAGGGCGTCAGCCCCGGACCCAGGCCCTCACCAGGTGATGGGCGATCGCCAGCGGCGGCGGCATCACGAGATCGGGGATCCGGCCTTCGAGGGCGGCGGCGATCGTCGTCTTGTCGAACCAGCGGGCATCGTCCAGTTCGTCGCCATCGATCGTGATCGCCTCGCTGGTCGCTTCGGCGAAACAGCCGATCATCAGGGACGAAGGGAAGGGCCAGGGCTGGGCGGCGTGATAGGTGACGGCGCCGACCGTGACGCCGGCCTCTTCCATCACCTCGCGGCGCACCGCTTCCTCGATCGTTTCGCCCGGCTCGACGAAACCGGCCAGCGCTGAATAGAAGCCGGGCGGGAACTTGGGCTGGCGGCCCAGCAGGCAGCGGTCGCCCCGTGTCGCCAGCATGATCACCACGGGATCGGTGCGGGGGAAATGTTCCGCCCCGCAGTCGGCATTGGTGCAGCGGCGCGACCAGCCGGCGCTCTCCGGCCGGGACGGGGCGCCGCATTGGGCGCAGAAACGGTGGCGGTCGTGCCAGTCGAGGATGGCCTTGGCCTGGGCCGCGATGGCGCAATCGCCGTGAGGCAGGCTCATCGCCGCGGCGCGCAGGTCCTGGAAGCGGCCGAAACCGGCGAGGACGCCGCCCCGCGCCGGATCCGGCCCGGCCGACAGGTCGACGGCGAAGACGGCGGCATCCCGCTCCGTGCCGAGGAAGACCGGCGGCGGCGCGGCGGCGACCAGGGCATCGATGATGCCGGGGCGCAGCAGGCCCAGCAGGGTCTGGCCGTCATCCTCGATGATGAAGGGGCGGGTGCGCCACAGCGGCAGGATCAGGCTGTCGTCCGCCTTCAGCCGGGCGGCCAGCCAGGCCTCGTCCTTGCGCCGGTGCGCGGCGCGATCGAGCGGGCTGCCGGCGAAGGTGGTCGCGGCACTCGGTTCCAACATGATGCAAACGCTCCCCGCCGCCTTGCCGGCGTCTTCGTCAGTTCTGCGACGTCGATACATTACCCGGCGGCAGACGCAAGCGGCGTTCGCATTCGGAAGCCTTGAACTGCAGGTCGCGCAGGGAAGCCCCCTCCTCGGGCAGGGCGGGATCGCAGCGCCGGGCGAGGGTCAGCCACATGCGATAGCGCGCGGCGGTGCCGGCATCCGCCGTGGTGCCCGAGGCGGCTTCGGCCGGGGCCGGGGTCTCG
>NZ_JBAQRT010000300.1:0-8504 GCF_049306435.1 Zavarzinia sp. | reverse complement strand
GTTCTGCTCCGCCTCGAGAGCCCGCGCGCGGTGCCCGTCGAAGCGCCGCCCGCGTTGCCGTCCGTCCGGCCGATCGTCGTCATCGCCGGCTTCTACGGCCGGGGCAATTGCGGCGACGAAGCGCTGTTCCAGACCATCTATGAGACCTTCGCCCCGGATTTCGACGTCATCGTCGCGGTGGACAGTTTCGGCGCGGTCGACGGGTTTCAGCACTGGTATCCCTACAACCGCTGCGAAATCCGCCATCAATGCGATCTCGACATGTTCGACGAGGGGCGGCCGATCGCGGCGATGATGATCGGCGGCGGCGGCCTTGCGGTCGGCTTTGCCGCCAATCTGGTCTTCGAGGCCCGGGCCCGCGGCATTCCGACCTTCATTTCCGGCGTCGACCTGCCCGGTCTCGACATGCCCGGCTGCGATCCGCCCGATCGCCAGGTGGTGCACGGGCGCCGCGTGATCGATGCCGCGCAGATGAAGGCCTATCTCGGGGGATTCAGTCGGGTGATGGTGCGCACCCGCCATGGCCTTGACATTTGCCGCCAACTGGGAGTCGAAGCCGATTACGGCGCCGACTGGGCGATCCGGCTGATCCAGGACGAGGCGGAGGATGTCGCGGATTCCAGCCGCCGGGCCCTGATTGTCCTGCGCGAGTTCCCGCTTCACCTGGTGCCCTACAGCTATGTGCTGGAAATCCAGGCCCTGGTCGATGGCCTGAAGGCGCAGGGCTGGCACCCCGCCTTTCTGCCGTTCTGTCCGGAAGACGCGCGCAACACGGCGGAACTCGGCCTCGATTCACTGGCGCCGACGTTCGAACACTGGTGGAACCCCCGGCGGGTGAAGCAATTGATCAGCGCGAGCGGGCTGGTCATCGGCGTGGGGCGCCTGCATCCGCTGATCTTCGCGGCGAGCCTCGGCGTGCCGACGGTCTCGCTGGTGCCGCCACTGCGCCTGCCTTCAGGGCGGAAATCGATCACCAAGATCGACGCGGTCTGCGCCGACTGGGGATTGGCCCAATTCGCTACCGTCCCCGAATTGCTGGCCGCGACCGAAGGTCCGCTGAAGGGGGTGTCCAGCCGGAAGCTGGCTGCGGCCCAGGGCCGGCTGGAGCGCTCGATCACCGGCATGATGGACATCATCGCCCGCTATCGGGCGGCAAACTCGATCTGACCCGCTTGACCGCCGGGGGGCGAGGGCGGCGGGACGGCCTGGCGTGGCCATTCCCGCCGGGTCCTGAGGACGGCCGATCAGGCCTTGCCCCGCGCTTCCAGCTTCTCGCGGCGCTTTTCCTCGCGCTTCAGTCGGCGCTTTTCCTCGCGGGCTTCTTCTTCCGTCTTCAGGGTCAGAAGCGTGTCCTCGACCGGACGGCCGCCCGGCGTCGGTCCGGACCAGTGGCCGGGCTCGCCCCGCTTGGGCATCGCGCCGCGTTCGGCTTCCAGAATCTGGCGGATGAAGCCCTGCTGTGATTCCAGCCGCTGGTAATAATCCGGCCGGAAATCGTGGGGGACGACCTTCGTGTTGAAATCGTCGCCGTAAGCCTCGAACATCTCGTCGACCGAATGGAAGAAGGTCAGCCCCACTTCATCGGCGAAGCTCAGATTCTTGCGGTTCAGGATGTGGCGGCCGCCCGACATGATCTTGGGGTCGATGGCGAAGGTCGGGGTCTGGCAGGTCATGGACAGAATCAGTGTGTGCAGCCGGCCGACGCTGACGACGACATCGGCGGCCTTGATCAGGCCCTTCACCTGACGCGGATCCCACCAAACATTCTCGATCATGTCCGGCTTCACATGGGGCATGTGGTCGAGGAAATCGCGATCATCGGGGGCAAAGGGCAGGTAGCGCACGCGATGGCCCTGCCTCTCGAGATATTTGTGCAGGGCCAGCATGTCGCGGCGATGCTCGTCGCCCGGCGGCTCGCCAAAGGCGCGGATGGTCACCAGGGCACCGCCGCGCTTGTGCGCCGGGGGCTCGATCACGCCAAGGCCGAGCGCCCAGTCGGCGCCATGATGCACCGGGACTTCGTTCTTGCGCAGATTGTCCAGCGACTTGATCGTGCGCACCGACAGGAAGTCCAGCCGGTTATAGATGTCGAAGCGGATATGGTCGGGGGGCAGGCGTGGCTTCAGCGAGGCGTCGATGCCGCTGATCAGCGTTTTCTTGCCGGCATCAAGCGCGGTCATCAGGAACTGGCCGGAAAAGCCGAACGCCAGGGAACCGCCGCCGATGTGAAGACCCACCACGTCCTGGCCGTAGACGCGGGGAATGTCGTCATAATTGATGACTTCGCATTCGGTGTAGGGATACCAGGACCGGAAATCGGGGTGGGCGTTCTTGTGCTCGATCGGCACGATGATGTTGTATTTGTCCTTCAGCAGTTCGTACTGGACATGAAGGAACGCCTCGTCCCCCGCATTGCCGCGCGCGAAGAAACCAAGGAGGACGACGGATTGATCATGCTTCACGAGGGGCCTCGCCGGTTTGACGCCTGGGGAAAGGGATCCTTCCGCCGTCCTGATCCACGGGCAGCGCCCCGCCCGGCCAGGACAGGCCGATGGCCGTCCGTTTCCCTTCAAGGTTCCGGGTGTCCCGGCGCAGGCCGGCCCGGATCCGATACCGGCGGCAGGATAGTCCGGGAAGTCCAGCCGCTTCAATCGCGATTCCCGTTGCGGCCGGCGCGGCCACGCCCCTTGTGCTCCCGGGGGAAGGAAGGTGAAAATCCGATGTCACAGGGGGATGCACCATGCCGTTGATCGACATCGTTCAGGACGGGAAGAAGCTCAAGACGAGCAGTTCCTTCTTCCGCGGGGACGATACCAACTATTATCCACGGGATTCGTCCCTCGAAACCGACGATGTCGTTTCGACCTATATCGCCAAGGGATGGATGCCCCGGCGTCGCTTCATCACCGCGAAGACCCCCATCGTTGCCTTCGGCAGTTGCTTTGCCGAGAATATTTCGAAGCACTTCCTGAAGCTCGGCTTCAATATTCTGACCAAGCAGGATAATGCCGCCTATATCACCAAGATGGGCGACGGCATCGTCAATACTTTCGCCATCCGTCAGCAGTTCGAATGGGCCTGGGAAAACAAGACCCCCAAGGCCGCGCTGTGGCATGGCTACGATGCCGGCTCGTTCGGCTATGACGAGCAGGTGCGCATCGAAACAAAGGCCCTGTTCGACGCGGCGGAAGTCTTCATCATCACGCTCGGGCTTTCGGAAATCTGGTACGACGAGCCAACGGGGGAAGTGTTCTGGCGGGCGGTTCCGATCGAGAAGCACGATCCGTCGCGGCACAAATTCCGGCTGTCCACCCATGGCGAGAACCTGGCCAACCTGAGGCGCATTCACGAGTTGATCCGCGAACATCGCCCGGAGGCGGCCATCGTCCTCACGGTTTCGCCGATCCCGCTCTATGCCACGTTCCGCGATCTTGCCTGCATCGTCGCCAATGGGGCCTCGAAGGCGATCCTGCGCTCGGCAGTCGAGGAATTCATGCAAACCACCGCGCAAGGGGATGGGCGGCTGTACCTCTTCCCCAGCTACGAGGTCGTGAACGATCTCTATAGTCACCAGTGGGGTCCGGATCGTCGGCATGTCTATGGACATGTATTGAATTTCAACATGCGTCTGTTCGAGCGCTATTTTTGCGAGACGAGGCTGAACGATGCGGCGCTGCTCAAGGCGTTTCGACGATCGCAGGAACTCGATCGCCTGATCGCCCGCGAAGGCCACGAAGCCATGGCGCGGGGCAAGCCCGAGCCGGAACCCGCGCCGGCCGCACCACGCAGGCGCAAGGGCATGAAAGGCCTGATACGGCGCCTCCTCAAGCGCTTCCGGGCACGAAAGTAGCGATCCCTGTGACCAACGTCACGGCGCCCTCGGCCCCGCGAGCGTAATTCGTCGTTGTTGCGCCGCGCGGCATCCGTTGCGGGGCATCACGATCGAGCATATGCGGATGCTGCGTTGCCGCATTTGGACCTGATTCGCCCGAATTACCGCTTGCGGTGCGAGCCTGAGGGACCAATAAAGACGGAACGAATCGTCGCCAGGCGAGGATCCGGGGGAATTCGAACTGCTTCAGCCAGGGCCATCGCCAGTTCATGAATGACGCTCTGAACGCCATCGACAATCAGCTGCGCGTGCTGAGCGCCGTGACCTTCCGCGAGGCCAAGGCGCGGCTGGGGCTCAATTTCGTCGGCGTGTGGACCGAATTCGGCCGTCTGTCGATCGCCATCGGGATTTTCTCGGTCATTCGCTATTTCACCGGCAGCGGTATCCACCGCGGCATGGAAATTGTTCCCTTCATCGCCACCGGCGTGCTGATGTTCTGGATGTTCCGGCGCACGCTGCTGTTCGTGTCGATGACGTCGATGTCGGCGGAGCGCTACGCCTTTTTTCCACAGGTGACGATGCTCGACATCGCGCTCGGTCGGGGCGTGGTCAACATCGTGCTTTATGTGGTCCTGTCGTTCGTGACGTTTGGCGTTTTCATCATCGCCGGCGTGTCGGGGCCGATCTATCGGCCGGCCTATGTCGCCATGTTGCTGATCGTTTCGGGCTTTTACGGGCTGTTCGGCGGGATCATATTCAACGCTCTCTTCGCCCGGGTACGGATCCTGCGTCCGGTGCTTCAGGTCGGTCTCCGCATCCTGATGCTGACCAGCGGCGTGTTCTTCGTCATCCCCGAAATCCCGTACAGTCTGCATGGCTTCGCGCTGTGGAATCCGCTGCTGCATCTGAACGACATCATGCGGCAGGAGTATTTCGGCAAATACAGCGCCGATTACGCCGACTTTGGCTATGCCATGCGCTGGCTGATCGGCCTTGCCCTCTTCGCGCTGATCTTCGAGCGGGCCGCGCGCAAGCGGAAGGACGTCGGCTGATGGCCAGTCCCGTGCAGAAAATGCCCGAGCGGATCATCGGCTTCGATGGCGTGAGCGTCCGCTATTACGATCGGGGCCGCATCATGACGGCCCTTCACGATGTCAATTTCGCCATCACGCCAGGGCAGAGCGTGGCGATCCTGGGCACAAAGGGCTCGGGGAAATCCACTCTGGTCCGCTTGCTGTGCAATATCGAGAAGCCGCTGGTCGGCCGGGTCGTGCATCACAACATGACCGTCAGCTGGCCGGTCTGGGCGCGCACGGGGCTGATCCGCTCCATGACCGCGCGCGACAACATAAGGTTCACCGCCCAGCTCTACGGCCGGTCGGCGCCCGATATCATCCGGCGCGTCGACGATTTCGCGCATCTTGGCGCCAAGATGGATGTCTTGCTCGGCGACCTGCCTTCGAGCACCATGGCCAAGGTCATGTTCGCGACAGCGGCGGCGCTGGATTTCGACTGTTATCCGATCGATGACTGGCTTGCCACGCACGATCACGAATTTCGCCGCAGGGCCGAGGATACGCTGCAGTCATTGCGACAGCATTCCACCCTCGTTCTTGCAACCAGCCGCACGAATTTCGTGCGCACATACTGCGACGTCGCCTACGTCCTGCACCGAGGTGTTCTGACACACCATGACACAATCGACGAAGCCATCCGATACTACCGCGGATGCGCGGCGAGCAGCGAGGCCGCCGAGGATCCAGAGGCCACCGAGGCGGGATACTGAGGACGATTTCCTCGGTGACGAATTCGCCGATGGTGATTTCGAGGAAACCGAGCGTCCCCGTCAGGTCACCCTGACGCCGCTGCCCATGGCCGAAAGCCGGGAAGTGCTGCGCCGACGCAAGATCCGCTCGGCGCTGTTCAGCCTGCTGGTCCTGCTGCTGCCGACGACGATTTCGGCCGTCTACATCTATGGCTTCGCCTCGGACGTCTATCAGGTCGACACCGTGTTTCAGGTGAAGACCTCCTATGAGTCGGGCGGCAGCGGCGGCAAGGGCGCGCTGAGCTTCCTCAAGGGCGGTTCGGTGATGGGGCGGGCGATGGACGAGTCCTTCTCGGTCGTCCGTTACATCGAATCCCGCAACGCCCTGATCCAGCTCCAATCGGCCCTCGACTTGCGGAAAGCCTTTTCCGACGAGAAGATCGATTCCTATTCGCGGCTGAAGGCGGAAGCGGATGACGAGGCCTTCTACCGGTATTATGGCGGCATCGTCAGTATCTACTTCGACGAGATCAGCGGCATGATCGTGCTCGAGACGAGGGCATTCGAGCCGGATATGGCCTACAAGATGGCGACGGTTCTCGCCGATCAGGCGGAAAGCCTGATCAATGATTTCAACGGCCGCTCGGAACACGACCTGACCGAACTGGCGCGGAACGAGTTGAAGAGCGCCGAGCAGCGTCTGCGCGAAGCCGAGATCGCCCTGACCAAATTCCGCAACGAGCATGGCGCGATCGACCCGACCGCGACCTCCATGTCGGTCAATAGCATCATTTCGTCCCTCAAGGGGCAGGCGGCGGCGATCGAGGCGGAGATCCGCGCGGTTCGCGATATTTCACGCGGGGAAGTGCCGCGTCTCGCCGAGTTGCGCAACAGGTTGGCCGGCCTGCAGGAGCAGATCAAGATCGAGGAAGCGCGGCTGACCGGCAGCGACACCGCCTGGTCGGGCACGCTGGAGCAATATGGCATCCTCGTGCTGCAGAGCGAACTGGCCAAACAGTCCTACGCTTCGGCGCAAGGGGCGCTGGACTCGGCGCTGGTCGAGGCCCGCCGGCAGAAACTCTATGTCGTCGACGTGGTCTCGCCCTTCCTGCCGTCCGAAGCACGCCTGCCGTACCGGGCGCAGACGGTGTTCTTCACCTTCCTGGGCGCGCTGGTGTCGCTGGTCATCGGCCGCCTGATCTGGGCTGGCGTTCGCGACCACATGGTCTGACCGGGGCGCGGGAGGAGGCATGGCGTGGTTCGGTCGTCTCTTCGGGCGTGATGGCGCGGCCGGGCCGTCGTTGCGCCCGGCGCCGGAACTCGCCGTGACCTGGGCCGCCACGACGAAGACGGTGCGCAGCGCCAATCTCGGCGACGCGCTCAGTCCCGTGATCGTCGCCGCGCTGTCGGGGAGGCGGGTCCGCCACGCCCATTTCGACGAGGACGTGGAGCGGATCGCGGCGCTCGGAACCATCGGCCAGGATCTGCACGGTGGCATTCTCCACCTCTGGGGCACCGGGGCGCAGCGCAGGCTGTGGCCGGTCGACGGCGAGGGCCGGCCGCGTCATCCGGGCGGAATCTTCCATGTCCATGCCACCCGCGGCCCGTTGACCCGGGCCGTGCTGAGGGATGCGGGTATCGAGGCGCCGGAAGTTTACGGTGATCCCGCGCTGCTGCTGCCCCGGCTGTTTCCGATGACGCCCGAGCCTGTGCATGACCTTGGCATCATTCCGCATGTCTCCGAACTCGATGCCGTCAGCCCGGATGCCCGCCCGAAGGCGGACATCCTGCGCTATCGCATTCCGCCGGAGATGGCCGGACGCGTGCGCCTGATCCCGACCTGGACGCTGGCGGAGCCTGCCGCGCTCTTTGCCTGCATCCGCCGCATCCTGTCCTGTCGGCGGATCATTTCCACCAGCCTTCACGGGCTGGTCATCGCCGAGGCCTTCGGCATCCCCGCCCTTGCCCTTGGCAAGAAGGGCCGGGGGGCGACCGCGTGGGATCTGACCGGCCCCTGCGACGGCCTCGACCACCGCATGATCGACTATGGTCTGGGAAGCGGGCGGACCCGCCTCACGACCTATGCCCGACGCCCAGTGAACGAGACCGACTGGGCGGATGCGATCGCGGCGGTCGATCGCTTCGCCCGTCCCCCGGAATTCGACCCCGAACCCTTGCTGGCGGCTTTCCCCTTCAAGGGCGAAGGCGCCGGACCTATCGATGTCGCGGCCTTGCCGGGGCATATCGCGGAGATCAGACTTTGAGGCATCGTCCAGTTGCTGCCGCGCACGCGGTCCATTGTCTTGCGGCACCTGCCGTCAAGGCAGTATTGTCCGCCTGGCCAAAGGGGGAAGGGTACTGTCGATGAGGTCCTGTTCGCGCCGACGGGCGATCGTGTTCACTTTGGTGGCGGCGGGGGGCTTGTCCCTCGGCGGCTGCATGGCGCCAGCGACTTCGGGCGACATGTCGGCCAGCAGCGGATTGATCGCGGGCGCTGGCGGCTTTGGCGCCACCCCGCTGGTTGATACCGCCGGCCGGCCCTGGGCCCCGACCATCGAGCGTTCCTTCGTGTCCGCGCTGGGCCAGAATTGCGCTGCCGTCGTCCTGACCCCACTGACCGGTGGCCTGCCCATCCACCGCGTGGTCTGCGAGCAGGGTGGGCAATGGGTGGTGACCGTGCCCCTGGTTCTCGTCCCCGGAGAAGCGGACCCCCGCTTTGTCGGCGCGCCGACGGCACCTGCCGGCGGAACCACCAGCCAGCGAAGCCCATCGTGATGATCCGGATGCGAACCATGTCGCTGCGTCTTCTGTTCTCCGGGCTTGCCCTCGCGGCTGGCCTTGGCGCCAGCCCCGCGCTGGCCCAATCCCTCGTCACCAGCGGCCCGGCCGCGCCGGATCCGCTTGCCC
>NZ_JBAQRT010000299.1:0-7364 GCF_049306435.1 Zavarzinia sp. | reverse complement strand
GCCGGGGCCGGCGTGCCGGCGGTCGCCGGCGCCGCGGCGGGCGCCTGCTGCTCGGCCGAACCTTCCTTCTTGCTGTCGTCGCAGGCGGCAAGGCCGGCGGCAAGAAGAAGCGCGAGAGCAATGGCCGAAGTCTTCATGATTCTCCTCGTATCCTTGTTCGACGGTTCAGTGTCGACATCGAGAATAACCCTGATCCGGCGGAAATGATCCGCGAACACACGCCAGAATTTACTGATCGCCATCTGTGCATTTCGTCGGCACGATTGCCGATGTGCTTATTTTCGGGGCATGAGCCAGGTCAATGCCCGCCGTCTCCAGCCCTGTCCTGATGGGACAAAGCCACGGAAGCCGCCATGCCGAGCAAGATCATCCTCATCCAGGGCCACCCCGACCGCGACGGGGCGCGCCTGTGCCGCCACCTCGCCGATGCCTATGCCGAAGGCGCGCGGGACGGGGGGCACGAGCTGCGCCGGATCGACCTCGCCGCGCTCGACTTCCCGCTGCTGTCGTCGCAACACGCCTATGAGCACGAGCCGATCCCGCCCGGCCTCGCCGGCGCGGTCGAGGATCTGCTGTGGGCGGATCACATCGTGCTGGTCTTCCCCCTGTGGCTGGGCACCATGCCGGCGCTGGTGAAGGCTTTCCTCGAACAGGTGCTGCGCCCGGGCGGCGCCTTCGTCTTCCCGGAGAAGGGCGGCCCGCAAAGCCTGATGGCCGGACGCACGGCGCGCCTCGTCGTCACCATGGGGATGCCGACGCTGCTCTACCGCTTCTGGTTCGGCGGCCATGGCCTGAAGGTGATCCGGCGCAACATCCTCGCCTTCATCGGCATCCGCGTGGTGCGGCAGAGCCTGTTCGGCCTCGTCACCAATGCAACGCCGGACAAGGTCCGCGGCTGGCTGGACGAGATGCGCCGGGCCGGGCGGGCTGCCCGCTAGTGGATTGACCTCGAGGATATTCAGACCGATCTCGCCCAGACATAGGGCAGGAACACCGGCAGGTCGGCGGCGTCCTCGTCGGGCTCGACATGGTCGGCGCTGGGCACCTTGACGATCCATTCGTCGACGATCTCCAGCCAGGGCTGGCGCAGCAGACGGTCGGCATCGGTGCGGACACGGCCCCGCGCCGGGGCCGCCCGGGCGAAATCGACCCGGTAGAGCACAATCGAGGCATCGCGGGCGTCGCGGATCAGCGTGTAGGGACCGGCGCCGGTCGCCCCGAAGGCGCGCGCGGTACGGATCAGCCGGGCGGTATCGTCGCGGTCGAGCCGGATCAGCATGTATTGGGTGATGAAGGGACCATCATCCAGCACCGTGATGCGGCAATCGTCCTGATTGGCCAGCAGCACGCAGAAACGGGTTCCAGCCTTGGTCAGCATCTGCGCCGCCATGGCCGCCGCCGATTTCCGGCCCGAGGAATTGCCGGGAAAGCCGTAATATTCGTAGAACTTGGCCTCGAGCGCGTCGGCGTAATCCTCGCCCCGCTCGAACAGGCGCCGCTCGACATAGCCAAGGTCGAGGCCGAGCTCGCGCAGGGCATTGTCGGTCAGGCGCTCGATCTTCACATGGGCGTGGGACAATTGGGGCGCGCCGCCCGGTGTCGCACGTTCGCCCAGGATCGCGTAATCGATCGGCAGCAGTTTTCGCAACAGCGCGTCGCTGTCCGACGACGACAGGTCGAGCTGTCCGGGCTCGATATCCTCGACCACGACATCGGAACACAGGGCGCGCATGTTGGGCGCGGTCACCCGGTTCGATTTCCGCAGGCGGAAGTGCTTGATCAGCGTATCCGGCAACGGCTCGTCCAGCAGGATCATGAACGCGGTATTTTGGTGCCGCTGCTCGCCCCGGGGCACGGCGCTGCCCGGCACGACCGCGTCGCGCGAGAGGAAGGGGTAAGGCTTCCGCGCCCGGACGAAGGCGAAATAGCTTTCGATCAGCGAATAGTTCAGCAGGAATTCGGTCAGCCGGTTGCGGGTGACCAGGAACAGGTCGGCCGGCTCGCCGGCACCAATGGGCCGGCGTTCGAGTTCTGAAAATTCACTCATGCCCTGTCCGGCACTTGCTGGCCCCGTTGCAAGGAGGGAAAAATCTCTCCATAGAGATAGCATGTCGCTCATGACCCCCCCAAGCAACGAAATGCCGCCGGTCACCCTGCCGGCGGCGCGCGCGATCGTCCTCGCCTCGGCCAGCGCGGCACGGCGGCGCATGTTCGCCGATGCCGGCGTGCCGGTCGGCCTCGATCCCGCCAATCTCGACGAGGCCGAGCTGAAACGCTCCATGGCCGCCGAGAAAGTCTCGCCGCGCGACATGGCGGATTTCCTCGCCGAACTGAAGGCGACCAAGGTCTCGCACCGCAACCGGGGCGCGCTTGTCGTCGGCGCCGATCAGGTGCTGGTGCTCGGCGATCTGGTCTTCGACAAGCCGGCGGACAGGGATCATGCCAGGGCCCATTTGCGTGCGTTGCGCGGCCGTCGGCACAAGCTGATCTCGGCCGTTGTCGTCTGCGAGAACGGGGCGCCGGTCTGGCGCCACATCGCCGAGGCAACACTGGAAATGCGGCCGTTTTCTGACGAATTCCTCGACGCCTATCTCGCCGCCGCGGGCGATGCCGTGCTGTCCTCGGTCGGCGCCTATCAGGTGGAAGGCCTTGGCCTTCAGCTTTTCAACCGGATCGAGGGCGATCATTTCACCATCCTCGGGATGCCGCTGCTGGCCGTGCTCGACTATCTGCGACTGAGGGGGGCGATCGGCTCATGACGATTTCCGGCAAGGCGAAGCTCGCGGGTGTCATGGGCTGGCCGGTCGGGCATTCCCGCTCGCCCCGGCTGCACGGCTTCTGGCTCGAGCAATATGATATCGACGGCGCCTATGTGCCGATGGCGGTCCGGCCCGAACATCTGCAGGCAGCGCTGCGCGCCCTGCCCAAGCTCGGCTTTCGCGGCTGCAACCTGACGGTGCCGCACAAGGAAGCGGCGATCCCGCTGCTCGACCGGATCGACGATGCCGCCCGCCATATCGGCGCGGTCAATACGGTGATCGTCGAGGCGGACGGCACCCTGACCGGGCGCAACACCGACGCGCCGGGCTTCATCGCCAACCTGCGCCAGGGCGCGCCCGGCCTCACGCTCGACGGGGCGACGGCGATGGTGATCGGCGCGGGCGGCGCGGCGCGGGGCATCGTCGCCGGCCTGATCGAGGCGGGCGTCGTCGAGATCAAGCTGGCCAATCGCAGCCCGGAAAAGGCCAGCGCCATCGCCCATGGCTTCGAGCCCTATGTCGTGACCGTGCCCTGGGACGAACGGGCCGACCGCATGGACGATCTCGATCTTCTCGTCAACACGACCAGCCTTGGCATGACGGGGCAACCGCCGCTCGATCTTCCGCTCGACGGCCTGCCGCGCAAGGCGGTGGTCACGGACGCGGTCTATGCGCCCCTCGAAACCGATCTTCTGGCCCGCGCCCGGGCGCGGGGCAACCCGGTGGTCGACGGGCTCGGCATGTTGCTGCATCAGGCGGTGCCGGGCTTCGCCGCCTGGTTCGGCGTGGAACCCGAAGTGACGGAGGAGTTGCGGCGTCATGTCCTCGGTGCGTGAAAGGCCGATCATCCTTGCCCTCACCGGCTCGATCGGCATGGGCAAGAGCGAGACCGCGCGCATGTTCCGGGCGCTGGGCGTGCCGGTATACGACGCCGATGCCTCGGTTCACGGGCTTTACGATGTCGGCGGCAAGGCGGTCGGGCCGATCGGCGAAGCCTTTCCCGGCGTCGTCCGCCATGGCGCGGTCGACCGCGCCCTGTTGTCGAAGGAAATCGCCGGCGACAAGACGGCGTGGCGGCGACTGGAAGCGATCATTCATCCGCTGGTCGGCGAGGTGCAGCGCGATTTCATCGTCACGGAAATGGCGCGGAAAACCCCGCTCGTCGTGATGGACGTGCCCCTGCTGTTCGAGACCAATGGCCATACCCGCGCCGATTATGTCGCCGTCGTCTCGGCGCCCGAACATGTCCAGCGCCGCCGGGTGCTGGAGCGGCCGGGCATGACCGAGGAAAAGCTGCAGGAAATCCTGGCCCGGCAACTGCACGACAGTCACAAGAGGGCCAAGGCGGATTTCGTCATCCCGACCGATCAGGGCCTCGATGTCGCCCGGGACCATGTCGCGGCGATCGTCCAGCGCCTGCTGACCGATCCCCCGGCGAAACAGGCGGAAAGGCTGGCGTGATGCGTGAAATCGTTCTCGACACCGAAACCACGGGCTTCGAATTCGCCAATGGCGACCGCATCGTCGAAATCGGCTGCGTCGAATTGATGAACCATGTCCCGACCGGGCGGACCTATCAGGTCTATGTCAATCCCGAGCGGGAAATGTCGGAAGGCGCGCTGGGCGTCACCGGCCTCACCAACGAATTCCTGGCCGACAAGCCGCTGTTTGGCGATGTGGTCGAGGATTTCCTCGACTTCATCGGCGACGCGCCCTTCATCATCCACAACGCCGCCTTCGACATCGGCTTCCTGAACATGGAGCTGACCCGTCTGGAGCGCGAAGGCTTCCCGATGGAGCGGGCGATCGACACGGTGCTGATCGCGCGGCGGAAGTTTCCGGGCGCGCCGGCCAGCCTCGACGCGCTGTGCAAACGCTTCGATGTCGATCTGTCGAAACGCGGCAAGCATGGCGCGCTGCTTGACTGCGAATTGCTGGCGGCGGTCTATCTCGAGTTGATCGGCGGCCGGCAGCAGGGTTTTTCCCTGGCCCGCTCGACCGGCACGAGGATCGAGACGAGGCTGCGCGAAGTGCGCCCTCCGCGCCCCCACGCCCCGACCGAGGAAGAACTGGCCGCCCATGCCGAGATGATCGCCGGGATCAAGGCCGCGCTCTGGACCGCCGAATAGGAACCCTTCAGGTCGTCGTCCCGGCGAAGGCCGGGGCCTCGTGACGAGAAGGCGCCCGAAGGCGCCAACCGGCCTTACTGCTGCTGCGCGGCCTGGGCCTGCGCCTGGGCGCGCGACAGGTGCTGGCGGTACAGCGCGACGAAATCGATCGGATCGAGCATCAGCGGCGGGAAACCGCCATCGCGGGTCACATCGGCGATGATGCGGCGGGCGAAGGGGAACAGCACGCGCGGGCATTCGATCAGGCACAGCGGCTGCAGCGCGTCGGCCGGCACATTGCGCACGAGGAACAGGCCGGAATAGACCAGCTCGACGACGAAGGCGGGCTTGCCCTCGGCATCGGTCGCATTGGCGCGGATGCGGAGTTCGACCTCGAAGCGGTCTTCCGGCAGGCGGCGGGCCTGGACATCGACACCGATATCGATCTTGGGCTGCTGGGTCAGGGCCAGGCTGCCCGGCGCGCCCGGATTCTCGAACGAGAGATCGCGGACATATTGCGCGATCACCGAGAACTGGACGGGATTGGCCTGGTCCGGCGCGGGCGCCTGATCGGGGGTGGGGGCTTGGGTGTCGGTCATGGTCGCCATTCCTGGAAAATCGGCCTCTCCGCTACCACAGGGGCGATTCCGGGACAAGCGGGCCTTGGAATTCCGTGTCGAGGACCTATCTCTGATCGCGGGGATCCCGGCTGGATTCGGGCAGGTGAGGCGGCTATGCTGGCGCCAGCTTTTCCGCCGGTCTTCGCGATGGTTTCCGGCATCACGATTGAAAGTGCCATGGGCGGCTTTGAATATCTCGACATTGTCCTGCTGGCGGCGATCGCGGGCTTCATCGGCTTTCGCCTGTGGAGCGTGCTGGGCCAGCGCACGGGCGAGGAACAGCCGCGCGATCCTTTCGCCCGGCCTGCCCCCCCGGCGGCGGACGAGCGCGTGGTGGCCCTGCCGACCCGCAAGCTGCCCGAAAGCGCGGGCGCGCCCCCCGGCCCCAATCTGACCGATATCCGCCTGGCCGATCGCCATTTCGAGGCGGAAACCTTCCTCGGCGGCGCGCGCTTCGCCTACGAGATGATCGTCAATGCCTTCGCCAAGGGTGACGAGGCGGTGCTGGCGCCCCTGGTCGCCAGGGATGTGCTGGCCGGGTTCACCGACGTCATCGCCAATCGCAAGGCCGCGGGGCAAAGCGCGGAACACACGCTGGTCACCCTCAAGTCGGCGACGATCGAAAGCGGCGTGATGAAGGGCCGCACGGCCGAAATCACCGTGCGCTTCGTCTCCGACGGCATATCGGTGGTACGCGATGCTCAGGGCCATGTGATCGAAGGCCACCCGACCGCGGTGTGCGAGATGATCGATATCTGGACCTTCGCCCGCGATACCCGCAACCCGGATCCCAACTGGCAGCTCGTGGCCACCAGTCCCGGCAACGCCTGACCGGGCGCCATGGGCCTGTTTCGCCGAATTTTCTCGCCGGCCCCGGTCGCGCTGACCATCGCCACCCTGACGGCGATCGGCCTTGCCCTGCTGGCCGCGCCGAAGCCACGGCCGCCCTCGGAGGCGCCGCCCCGCCTCGTTCTGGCGCCCGCCGGTTTCGCCGATCTTCCCGGCTGGGGCGATGATGCCGCCCACGAAGCCTGGCCGGCCTTCCGCCTGTCCTGCGAGCGGCAGATGCGGCGAAAGCCGGAAACCAGCCTCGGCATCGCCGGCACGGTCGCCGACTGGACCGCCGCCTGCACCGAGGCGGCGAAACTGGCCGCGCCCGACGCCGATACCGTCCGCCGCTTCCTCGAGGACCGCTTCCGTCCCGTCGCCGCCCTGAACGGCGAGAGCGCGGAGGGACTGTTCACCGGCTATTACGAACCGGAACTGGACGGCGCCCTCGCCCCGGACGAGACCAACCGCACGCCGCTCTATCGCCGGCCAGGCGATCTGGTGCAGGTCGATCTCGGCGAATTCCGCGACGAGCTGAAGGGCCAGCGCATCGCCGGCCGGGTGGTCGACGGACGCCTGAAACCCTATGACGACCGGGCCGGCATCGCCGCCGGCGCGCTGGCGGGCAAGGGGCTGGAGATTGCCTTCGTCGCCTCGCCCGTCGAAGCCTTCTTTCTGGAAATCCAGGGCTCGGGCCGGGTCCGCATGGCGGATGGCCGGATCCTCCGCGTCGGTTTCGACGGCCAGAACGGCCACCCTTACGTCGCGTTGGGCAAGGTGATGCTGGCGGATGGCCTCCTTGAAAAGGGCAAGGTCACCATGCAGTCGATCAAGGCCTGGCTGGCGGCGCATCCCGATCAGGCGGCGGCGCTGATGAACCGCAATCCGTCCTATGTCTTCTTCCGCGACCTCGGCGACGGGCCGGGGCCGCTCGGGGCGCAAGGGGTGGCGCTGACGCCCGGCCGCTCGCTCGCCGTCGATCGCAAGTTCCTGCCCCTCGGCCTGCCCATCTGGCTCGACGCCAGCCTGCCGGCGGCAGAGGACGGGGC
>NZ_JBAQRT010000298.1:0-6333 GCF_049306435.1 Zavarzinia sp. | reverse complement strand
GCGCAGGCCGCGCAGGATGCCTTCGATGGCGGCTGGGCGCGGATGGACGCCCTCGACCGTGCCCGGCCGCTGCGGGCGCTGGCCGATCTCTTGCGGGCGCGCATGGGCGAGCTTGCCGAACTGGAATCCGCCGTCACCGGCCGGCCGATCCGCGAGATGCGCGCGCAGATGGGCCGCATTCCCGAATGGATCGAATATTTCGCGGCGATCGCCATCGGGCTGGAAGCGGAATCCAATCATGTGAAGGGCGGCTTCGTCACCATGACGGCTTACGAGCCTCATGGCGTCTGCGCCCTGCTCACGCCGTGGAACCATCCGGTGCTGATCCTCGTCAAGAAACTGGCGGCGGCGCTGGCCGCCGGCAATTGCGTGCTGGTGAAGCCGTCGGAACTGGCGCCGGTCTCCCCCCTCGTCCTCGCCGACTGGGCGATCGAGGCGGGATTGCCACCCGGCACGATCAATGTCGTCACCGGCGCGGGCGCGACCGGCGCCCTGACCTGCGATGCCGCGCCGGTGCGCCGCATCGACCTGACCGGCGGCACCAGGACCGGCCGTATCGTCGCCGCCCGCGCGGGCGAACGGCTGATCCCCTGCACGCTGGAGCTGGGCGGCAAGACCCCCGTCCTCGTCTTCGCCGACGCCGCCCTCGACGAGGCGGTGGCGGGCGCGGCCTTCGCCGCCTTCGTCGCCGCCGGCCAGACCTGCGTCTCGGCCAGCCGTTTCCTCGTCCAGCGTCCGATCTATGACGAATTCTGCAGCCGGCTGGCCGCGAAGGCCGACGCCATCCGCCTCGGCGATCCGGCCGATCCCGCGACCGACATGGGGCCGGTGATTTCCGCCGGGGCCCGCGCCCGCTGCCTCGATTTCATCGAGAAGGCGAAAGCCGCCGGCAGCCGGCTCATCGCCGGGGGCGCGCCGCCGGACCTGCCGGCGCCCTTCGATGGCGGCCATTATCTTCGCCCCACGATCTTCGCCGATGTCGCGCCGGACAGTCACCTGTTCCAGGAGGAAGCCTTCGGCCCCGTCATCTCGATCACGCCCTTCGAGACCGAGGAGGAGGGCCTGCGCCTCGCCAACGACAGCGCCTTCGCGCTGGGTGCCGCGGTCTGGACGCGGGATGTGGCGCGGGCGCATCGCCTGACCCGGTCGATCCGGGCCGGGGTGCTGTGGGTCAACGATCATCACAAGAATGATCCGCGCTCCATCTGGGGCGGTTTCGATGCCAGCGGCTGGGGCAAGGAGAACGGCTGGGATGCCCTGCGCTCCTATTTGCGCAAGCGCAGCATCGTGATCCGCACCGCTTCGCAATATGACGACTGGTTCGCCGGCAAGGGACGCTACGGATGACCGCCATGGCCTCCATCCCCATCCTGTCCTTCAAGGATATCGACGTCGTCTATGGCGGCGAGCATGGAACCCATGAGGTCACTGCCCTGAAGGCGATCGATCTCGACATCCGGGAAGGCGAATTCGTCTCGCTGATCGGGCCGTCCGGCTGCGGCAAGAGCACCTTGCTGCGCGTCGCCGCCGATCTGATCAAGCCAAGCGCGGGCACCGCCCGCATCGACGGGCTGAGCCCGTCCGACGCCCGCCTGAACCGCGAGATCGGCTTCGTCTTCCAGGATGCCGCCCTTCTCGAATGGCGGCGGATCCTGGCTAATGTCGCCCTGCCGCTGGAACTCCAGGGTATCCCGAAGGACAAGCGCCTCGCGAGGGCGCGCGAGTTGCTGCGACTGGTCGGCATCGCCGAATTCGAGAATGCCTGGCCCCGCCAATTGTCGGGCGGGATGCGCCAGCGCGCCTCGATCGCCCGCGCCATGTCGACGAGGCCCCGGGTCATGATGATGGACGAGCCCTTCGGCGCCCTCGACCAGATCACCCGCGACCGCCTGAACCTCGAATTGTCGGCCCTCGCCGAGCGGGAGAAAATGACCGTCGTCTTCGTCACCCATTCGATCCACGAGGCCATCTTCCTGTCCGACCGGGTGGTGGTCATGTCACCCCGCCCCGGTCGCATCACCGAGGTGATCGACGTCGACCTGCCGCGCCCCCGTACCCTCGCGGTGCGCGAGACCCCGCGCTTCGCCGAGCTGTGCCGCCTCGGCGAGCGCCTGCTGGGGGAGGGGTTCCATGACTGATCTCCGCGCCCGCCTGACCGGCTATGCCGTCGCCGCCTTTCCCGTCGCGGTGACCACCATCATCCTGGTGATCGTCTGGGAAGTGCTGGTCACGGTGACCGGAACGCCGGCCTATATCATCCCGGCGCCCAGCCGGATCTGGGACGCGCTGTTCTCGGGCAATGCCAATCTGGCCTGGCACACCGCGCTGACCGGCTTCGAGTCGATCGCCGGCTTCATCATCGGCTCGGTGCTGGGCGCCCTTCTCGGCATCGTCTTCGCCTATTCGCGCTTCATCGCGCGCAGCCTGATGCCCTATGTCATCGCCTCCAACACCATTCCCGTGGTCGCGGTCGCGCCCATCATCATGCTGTGGTTCGGCTCGGGGCTCGGCTCCAAGATCGCCGTCACCGCCTTCCTGTCGTTCTTCCCGCTCGCCCTCAACATGATGAAGGGCCTGCAGTCCTACGACCGGACGGTGATGGAAGTGTTCCATGTCGCCGCCGCGACGCCGACGCAGCGCTTCTTCAAGATGCGCCTGCCGAGCGCGCTGCCCTATATCTTCGTCGGGCTGAAGCTGAATGTGACCTTCAGCGTCATCGGCGCCATCGTTTCCGAATTCGTGCAGGCGGACCGGGGCCTCGGCTTCGTGATCATGACCGCCTACCGGACCCTGAACATGCCTCGACTGTGGGCGGCCATGCTGGCTTCCGCCCTGCTGGGCATCCTCCTCTTCGTGCTCGTCGCTGCCGCCGAACGTCTGCTTATTCCCTGGCACAGCTCGATGCGCGAGGCGAAATGACCGTATCTGCAACAGGAGGCTTGGGGTTCATGAAGACTTTGAAGACGATCATGGCAGCCGCCGCGTCGCTGGCGCTGCTTTCGGGCGCCGCCCGGGCCGAGGATTCGATGCGGCTGGAATGGGTGATGCAAGGCCAGTTCGCCGGCCCCATCCTCGCCCTCGACAAGGGTTACTACAAGGACGCCGGCATCGACCTGAAGCTGGAGCCGGCCGGCCCCGACCTGAAGCCGGCGGTCACCGTCGCCCAAGGCACCGACACCTTCGGCATCGGCCACCCCAACCAGGTGATCACCGCCCGCGCCAACGAGGTGCCCCTCGTCACCGTGCTGCAGCTCGGCCAGAAGAGCGCGACCACCTACATCGCCCGCAAGGACACCGGCATCAAGCGGGTCGAGGACATGCCCGGTCATTCGGTCGGCCTGTGGTTCGGCGGCGACGAGCATGAATTCATGGCCATGCTGGCCTCGGCCAAGGTCGATCCCGCCAAGGTGAAGATCATCCCGCAGGGCTTCGACATCGTCGCCTGGCTGAACAAGGACTACGAGGTGATGCAGGTCACCCGCTACAACGAGCTGCAACTCGTTTACGACGCGGGTTACAAGCCGGAAGACCTCGTCTTCCTCGAGCCCGGCGATTACGGCGTCGCCATGATCAACACCGGCGTCTTCGTGCGCGAGGATACGATCAAGGCCCATCCCGAGAAGGTCCAGGCCATGGTCAACGCCACCCTGCGCGGCTGGCAGGAAGCGCTGGCCGATCCGGTCGCCGCGGCCAAGATCGTCCTCAAGTATAACGCCGAGCTGACCGAGGCCGGCCAGGTCGCGCAGATCAAGGCCATGGGCGACATCATGTGCGCCGGCCCGACCCTGAAGGGCGAATTCGGCAAGACCGATCCCGCCACCTGGCCGGTGATCGAGAAGGTGCTGCTCGACACCAAGCAGATCGAAAAGCCCGTCAAGCTGGAAGACGGCTACACCAACGCCTTCTGGGACAAGGCCCCGGCGGCCTACAAGACCATCGCCTGCCCGGCGAAGTAAGGGACGAGAGCATGAGCCGCGACGTCACCCTGCGCCTGCTCTGGCGCTTCCAGGCCCAGTTCGCCGGCTATCTGGTCGCCGAACACGAGGGGCTGGCGAAGCGGCGGGGGATCGACCTCCGCTGCCAGCCGATCGACTTCGCGGAAGGCGGCATGAAGGCCTTGCTGCGCGGGGCCTGCGATCTCGCGATCGCCAGCCCCGCCCATCTGGTCGAGAGCGAGGCGCCCACGCGCCTCGCCTTCGCCATGGCGGTGCAGCAGGCCAGCCCCCTCGTCTATCCGGTGCGGAAATCCTCGGGCATCCGCCTGCCCAAGGATCTGGAAGGCCGGACCGCCGCCATCTGGCCGAGCGGCGAGGACCTCGAGCTGCGCTGGATGCTGCTGAAGGCCGGCGCCGATCCCGAGAAGGTGAAACGCCTGCCCACGGGCGACACGGTCGGCGCCTTCGTCTCGGGCGCCGCCGACTGCGCCCAGATGACCATCTACCACGAACTGCACGAGATGGAGGCCCATGGCCTGCCCCTCGACGAGGTAACCCTGTTCCGCCCCGCCGACTGGGGCGCCGAATTGCTGAAGGATGGCGTGATCATCCGGCGCGACTGGATGGGCAGCGAGGATGCCCTGCTGCAGGACCTGATCGAGATCTTCCTGGAAGGCTGGCAGATCGCCTTCACCGACCCCGAACGCGCGGTCGCCATCTGCTCCAGGGTCCGCCCCGACATGAGCGCGGACGAGCATCGCCGGCAGTTGCAGCACATGAAGGAACTGGCGACCCGAGGCCCGGCCCTCGCCGAAGGTTTCGCCGTGCCCCACCGAGACCATATGCGCCGCGCCCTTGACGCCGTGATGGATGTCGAAGGCCATGGCGAGGGGCTGAACCCGGACGAACTCGCGGTCCGCCGCTACTGGCAGGCGGCCCCCGCCGAGCTGAAGGCGATGCCTTGGGCGTGAGCGGGCATGTCGTCGTCGCCGGCGCCGGCATCACCGGGGCGGCCACGGCGCTCGCCCTGACGGAAGCCGGTTTCGCCGTCACCCTGCTGGACCGGGCGGCGGCGGGCTCCGCCGTCTCGGGTGCCAGCCTCGCCTGCCTCGGCACCCATATGAGTTCCGAGATCGAGCTGCCGCAATTGATCTGGGCGACCCGGCGCTGGGCCGAATGGGACAGGCGTTTCGCCGGTGCCTTTCATTACCGGCGCTGTGGCCAGATCCGCTTCATCGAACATGAAGCCGATATCCCGGTGGCCGAGCATTGGATCGCGCTCGAGCGCGCCGCCGGCCTGACCCCCGAACTTCTGACCCGGGAGCGCCTGCGCCGGGTCGAGCCGGCGCTGACCGGCCCCCTCGTCGCGGCCAGCTGGTCGCCGACCGATGCGCTGGTCAATCCCTTTCTCGCTGTCCGTTGCCTGATTTCGGCCGCCGTCGCGGCGGGCGCGCGGTTTCGCAGCCATTGCCCGGTCGAAGCGATCGATGTCGCAGGCGGGCGCGTGACCGGCGTGGTGACCCCCGGGGGCCGGATCGCGGCCGACGCGGTGGTCGTCACCGGCGGCCCATGGACGGCGGAACTGGTCGCCCCCCTCGGCGTTGCCCTGCCCATTCTGCCCCGGAAGGCGCAATGTCTCGCCACCATCCGCCAGCCCGTCACCATCCGGGGCGTCGTCGGCGGCTGCAAGTCGGATCACGGCGGGGTCGATGCCGGTTACACCCAGATCCAGCAATCGGAAGCCGGGCAGATCCTGTTCAACACGGTCCTTGCCGGCGGCCTGTCCGAGGCCGGCGCGCAAGGCCATGTGCCCGAGGTCGACCGCCGCTTCGTCCTCGATTCCATCGACACGCTCACCCGCCTGTTCCCGGCCCTGCGCGCGGTCGAATTGCTGCGCTCCTGGGTGCGCTACGAAGCGGTGACGCCGGACGACCGCTTCATCGTCGGCCCCGTCGGCCCCGCCGGGCTTCTTGTCGCCGCCGGGGACAATGGCACCGGCTTCTGCCGCGCGCCGGTGATCGGCGAGGTGATCGCCGCCGCCCTCTCGGGCCGGCCCTGCGCCATCGATTCCGCCCCCTATGATCCCGGCCGCTTCCCGGCCGCTGGTGCGACATGAGCGATATCACCATCGACGGCGAAACCGTCGCGGCCACGGCCGGCGACAATCTCGGCGCCCTGCTGCACCGGCTGGGCGATGCCCGCCTCCGCGCGACCCTGAGCGGGGCGCCGCGCGGGCTGTTCTGCGGCATGGGCACCTGTTTCGACTGCGTGGTGCTGGTCGACGGCAAGCCCGCCCGTGCCTGCCTGACCGCGATCCGCCCCGGCATGGTGGTGGAGAGGCAAGGGGGCCGGCCATGAGCGCGACCCGCATCGATTGCGACATCTGCATCGTCGGCGG
>NZ_JBAQRT010000297.1:0-26114 GCF_049306435.1 Zavarzinia sp. | reverse complement strand
AAGCCGCCGAGGCCCGGGACCGGGCCGAGGCCGAGCGGCGCCTGACCGAGGCGGATCAGGCGCGCCTGCGGGAAGAGCAAAGGCGCCTGCGGGAGCAGGCCGATCGGGCGAAGCTCGTGGCCGATGCCTCGCGGTCTTTCGAGCAGGATGTCAGTCAGGTGATCCGGGGCATGGTCGACGCCGCCGGCACGCTCGACACCAATGCCACCAGCCTGACCCGCCTGTCGGCACGGACCATCGCTCAGACCGGGCGGGCCGGCGACCTCGCGATGGGGGCCAGCAACAGCGTGCAGGCCGTCGCGGCGGCGACCGAGCAAATGGTGGCGACAGCCCGGGAAATCGGCCGCCGGGCCCAGCAGTCGGCGGACCTCTCGGCCCGGTCGGTGGCGGAAGCCGCCCAGACCCATGGCAGCATGCAGACCCTGAGCGAGACGACCGAACGCATCAGCCGGGTCCTGAAACTGATCGATGCCGTCGCCCGGCAGACCAATCTTCTGGCCCTCAACGCGACGATCGAGGCGGCCCGGGCAGGCGAGGCGGGCAAGGGCTTCGCCGTCGTCGCGACCGAGGTGAAGACCCTGGCCGATCAGACGGCCAGGGCCACCGAAGAAATCGCCCGCCAGATCACCGACATGGCAACCTCGACCCGGGACACGGTCGGTGCCATCGGCCGCATCGACGAAATGATCCGCGCCATGGCCGAGGCCTCGACCGGTATCGCCGCGGCGGTCGAGGAACAGATCGCCTCGATCGACGAAATCGCCCGCAACATCGACCGCACCGCCGATGACACGAATGCCGTCACCGGAGAGTTGACCCTTGTCGCCGAAGCCGCGACCACCACGGGCGAGGCGACAAGCAGTGTCCTCACCTCGTCGAAGCGCCTCGCCACCGAGGCGCATGACCTGAAACGGGCCGTCGACCGCTTCCTGGGCGTGATCGCCGCCTGAGGCGATGCCGGACAAAGCCTCTCAGATGGCCTGACCGCCCGAGACTTCGATCCGCTGGGCATTGATCCAGCGGTTGTCGGGCGACAGCAGACTGGCGATCATCGGGCCGATGTCGTCGGGCACGCCGACCCGGCCGAGGGCGGTCATGCCGGCGAAGAGCTTGTTGATCTCCGCGTTGTCCCTCACGGCGCCGCCGCCGAAATCGGTCTCGATCGCGCCCGGCGCCACCGTGTTCACCGCGATGCCGCGCGCCCCCAATTCCTTGGCCATATAGAGCGACAGGACCTCGACCGCGCCCTTGACGGCGGCATAGACGGCATAGCCCGGGAAGGACACCCGGGTGAGGCCGGATGACAGATTGACGATGCGCCCGCCATCGGCGATCAGCGGCAGCAGGGTCTGGGTCAGGAAGAACACACCCTTGAAATGGACATCGACCAGACGGTCGAACTGATCCTCGGTCGTCATGCCGATCAGGGTCAGGTCGCCATGGCCGGCATTATTGATGAGATGGTCGAGTGTCTCGCGCCGCCAGGTCGTGGCGAGGGCCGATCGCAATGTCTCGGCGAAGGCGGCGAAGCTGGCGACATCGCCCGTGTCGAGCGGAAAGGCCAGGGCCTTCCGCCCCAGGGCTTCGATCTCCGCGACGACGGCGGCGGCTTCATCCGCCTGGCTGCGATAGGTGATGACGACATCGCCGCCCCGCCGGGCGATGCTGAGTGCGGTATTGCGGCCGAGGCCGCGGCTGCCGCCGGTGACGAGGGTGATCTTGGTCATGTCGCTCTCCGTTGCTGGACCCGCCGACTATCCGCCGGGGATCGCGCGCGCGGTTGCCGGATGCGGCGACTTCTTTGCCTGATCCTGCCAAAGCGCGTGCGCGGCGAGAACCGACGGGTTAGGCTTGCCGGCATGACAACGCTGCTCGACGCCGTCCGCCGCTACGCCGACATGCATGCCGATGCCACGGGCATCGCGCGAACACCGATCCCCGGCCTCGGTCTGGTGCGGGCGACCGCGCCCAGCGGGCTTCAGCACGCGATTTCCCGGCCGCTGGCCTGCCTCGTCGTCCAGGGCGGTAAGCAGGTCAGCATGGGGGCGGACAGTTTTGCCTTTTCCGCCGGCGATTCCCTGCTGATCACCGCCGATGTCCCCACGGTCAGCCAGATCACGCGGGCAAGCGTGGCGGCGCCCTATCTCTCCCTCGTGCTCGAGCTCGATCCCTCGGTGATCGCCGACCTCGAGACCGAGATGAGGGCAGGGGGCGGCGACGACCGCGCCCCGGTGCGGGTCGAGCCGACCGAGGCGGAAGTCGCCGACGCCGCGCTTCGCCTGATGCGACTTCTGGATCGGCCGGCCGCCGTGCCCGTGCTGCGGGGTCAGCTCGTGCGCGAAATGCACTATTGGCTGCTGATGGGCCGCCATGGCGCCGCCATCCGGCGCCTCGGCTGGCCCGATGGACATGCCCGGCGCATCGCCCGGGCGGTCGCCTTGCTGCGCGCCGATCCCGGCCAGCGGCTGTCGATCGAGCAGCTGGCCACGGTCGCCGGCATGAGCCTGTCGTCCTTCCATCGCCATTTCCGCGCCGTGACCTCGCTGTCGCCACTCCAGTTCCAGAAGCAGCTCCGCCTGATCGAGGCAAGGCGCCTGATGCAGGCAGAAGGCGCCAGCGCCAGCAGTGCCGCGTTCTTCGTCGGCTATGAAAGCGTCCAGCAGTTCACGCGCGAATACGGCCGCCTGTTCGGCCTGCCGCCGGTCCGCGACACCGAAGCCGCCCGCGACCGCGCCCAGGCGGCCTGAGCCAGCAGCGGGCAAAGGCCGGATGCGAGGAAGAGCCGACAAGTCCTTGGTATCATGGGGAAAGGACCAATCGTCCTCACCCGGCATCATAGGTATTTAATTTCCATAATATATATTATGCGACTAATATATATGACCATGAAGGGTGAAATCCATGCGCCTGATCTCTACCCCGAAACCCTGCCGCCGCCCGTCCGGCAATCGAGCACGCAGAGCAAGGCGTTGTCGGTCGGCCAGGCGATATCCACCGCCTCGAAGCCGGCGCCCGCGAGGTGGCGGGCCGCCTGGTCGGCGGTGCGGAAATGGATGCCGGCGTGACTGCGCGAAATGAGCCGCAGCGCCGCCGCCCCCAGCCCAGCGGCGGCGCGGAGCAATCGGGGCTTGGGCGCCGGATAGGTTTCCATGATGTAAGCGGCCTGGGGAAAGCCGCGCAGGGCTTCCGCCAGCCGGCGCCAGACGTGGGTCGCCACGGTGCGCGGGAAATAATTCATCAGCCCTTCGGTGATGACGATGATCGGCCGGGTGCGATCGAAGCCGCCGGTCAGCACGCTCTCCAGCGACAAGGGGCCCGACGGCGCGAGGATGTCGATCGGCACCACCTCGTGCCGGGGCGAGCGGCCGGAGACCTGCGTCAGGGCCCGGGCCTTGTTGCGGGCCATGGCCGGCAAATCCGCCTCGACATAGCGCAGTTCGGGAAACTGGCGGGAAAAGCGGCAGCCCCGGGCCGACAGGCCGCAGGCGATCTCGAGGATCTGGGCATCCGGCCAATCCTGCAGGTGACCGATGGCAAGACGGTCGATCAGGGCGTGGCGTTCCACCAGCATCTGCCGCAGATTGGTGCCGAAAATCGCCTTGCTCGCCCATTCGGCGGGGCCGAGCAACCGGTACATCACATCGCCCGCCGGCGTGCGGAGTTCCGGCAGCGACAGGCCGCTGGCCTGCCAGGTTTCCCCGGTATAGAGCGCCGTGAAGCTGAACGATGATGAATCCGCCATGATCCCCCCTCGCCGCGCCGGCCTGTCATGCCGCGATGCCGCGCATCAGGGCGCTGACAGGGCAGCGGCCGGCCGTTATTCTGCAACCCATGTATGACGATGACGGCGCTCCGCGCAACCCCGGCCGCTCCCTCGATGCCCTGCTCGCCCTGATGGCGCGGCTGCGCGACCCCGACAAGGGCTGCGACTGGGACAAGGTTCAGAGCTTCGAGACCATCGCCCCCTATACGATCGAGGAAGCCTATGAGGTCGCCGATGCCATCGCCCGGGGCGATCGCGGCGACCTGCGCGAGGAATTGGGCGACCTCCTGTTCCAGGTCGTGTTCCACGCCCGCATCGCGGAAGAAGAAGGCGCCTTCGCTTTCGCCGATGTCGCCGAGGCGATCACCGCCAAGATGATCGCCCGCCACCCGCATGTTTTCGGCGACGCCAGGGCCCATGACGCCACGCGCTGGGAAGACCACAAGGCAGCCGAGCGCGCGGCCAAGGCCAAGGGCGGCTTGCTGGACGATATCCCCCTCGCCCTGCCCGCCCTGCTGCGCGCGGTCAAGCTGCAGAAACGCGCCACCCGGATCGGTTTCGACTGGCCGGACCTGTTGCCGGTTCTCGACAAGCTGGAAGAAGAGATCGGCGAGCTGAAGGCGGAAATCGCCGCGGGCTCGCCCCCGGCGCGGCTGGAAGACGAATTGGGCGATGTGCTCTTCGTCGCCGCCAATATCGCCCGGCATCTCGGGGTCGATCCAGAACATGCCCTGCGCTCGACCAACGCCAAGTTCGAGCGCCGCTTCCGCCATATCGAGACGCGGTTGGCCGAACGGGGCCTGGCCGGCCGTCAGCCGCTGGACCTGCTCGACAGCCTGTGGGACGAAGCCAAGGCGATCGAAAAGGGCAAGCCGGCCTGAGCGGCTGGCTCAGCCGCGGAAGCGCTTTTCGAAGCGGCCGAGATCGGCCGGATCGAGACCGACCGTCAGATGGGCCTTGCCATCGTCCCGATCCTCGCGGGCGATGACTTCGCCATGCTCGTAGAGGAAGGCCAGCGCGGCGCCGTCTTCGAGCGCGACGTCGAGCTCGACCAACTGGCGATTGCGGCCCAGCCGCTCGTCGAGGATGTCGAGCAGATGGTCGACGCCCTCGCCCGTCAGCGCGGAAACCGGCAGGATCGCCGGCAGGCGCGCGGCCGTGTTCGCGAGGCGCTGCCGCTCCTCGGGCTCGAGCAGATCGATCTTGTTCAGGACCTCGATCATCCGCTCGTCCTGGGTCGGTGTGTCGACGCCGAGGTCGTTGAGCACGGCCAGGACATCGGCCTTCTGCGCTTCGCTCTCGGGATGGGCGACATCGCGGACATGAACGATGATGTCGGCTTCCAGCACCTCTTCCAGGGTCGCGCGGAAGGCGGCCACCAGATGGGTCGGCAGGTCCGAGACGAAACCGACGGTATCGGACAGGATGATCTGCCGGCCCGACGGCAGGGTCACGCCGCGCATGGTCGGATCGAGCGTGGCGAACAGAAGATCGGCCGCCAGCACGTCCGACCGCGTCAGGCGGTTGAACAGCGAGGATTTGCCGGCATTGGTGTAGCCGACCAGGGCGACGATCGGATGCGGCACCTTGCGGCGGTTGCGGCGGTGCAATTCGCGGGTCCGTGTCACCGTCTCCAGCTCGCGCTTCAGGCGGGTGATCTTCTCGGACAGGATGCGGCGATCGGCCTCGATCTGGGTCTCGCCCGGGCCGCCGAGGAAACCGACACCGCCGCGCTGACGCTCGAGGTGGGTCCAGGAACGGACCAGCCGGCTCTTCTGGTAGGACAGATGGGCCAGTTCGACCTGCAACCGCCCTTCCCGCGTCGCCGCCCGCTCGCCGAAAATCTCGAGGATGAGGCCGGTGCGGTCGATGACCTTGGTTTTCAGTTCACGTTCGAGGTTGCGCTGCTGAACCGGCGACAGGGCGCAGTTCATGATCACCACGTCGACCTCGAGGGCGGCGACGGCGGCCTTCAGCTCCTCGACCTTGCCGGTGCCGATCCAGGTCGCGGGCCGGATCTTGTCGACCGCGATCTCGATCGCCTCGACGACATCGAGGGAAATGGCCGCGGTCAGGCCGACAGCCTCGTCGAGACGGGCCGCGGGCAGGCGCATGGAAGCGCCGGCGGACTCCTCACCGGGAGGGCCGCCGCGCACATGGGGGTGGACGACGATCGCGCGCCCCACCGCCGGCGCGTGACTCGCGGTCGCGCCGGGATCGAAATTATCGGTCAATGGTCGCGCGGAGCCTCGGTCGCCTGCGGGTCGAACAACTGGATCGGCGCGGCGGGCATGACGGTGGAAATCGCATGCTTGTAGACCAGCTGGATATGACCATCCCGGCGCAGCAGCACGCAGAAATTGTCAAACCAGGTGATCACGCCCTGCAGCTTCACACCATTGACGAGGAAAACCGTGACGGGGGTCTTGTTCTTGCGGACGTAGTTTAGAAACACGTCCTGAACATTCTGAGACCGCTCGGACATCGCTTTCACCTTCTTCTTTTTGTTGTGTCTTGCCGCTTCGGCCGCCTTTGGCGGTCGTTAACGGAGACGATCAATCTATCCGGCAGCAACACACACATTTTTGCTGCACCGCACAAAATATGGCAAGCCTCTCATCGATCCGCAAGTGAAATCGCGGGGCGATCCGGCCGCATGGTCGCGGATTCGGATCGGCCGCTGCATCGGATAAAGCCTTTACCGGGCCGCGACAATAGCCCATTCGAGGGGAGACGCCCGGCGATCAGCCCGGCGACCGGTCGTTGACCGCGATGCCGAGGGATTTCAGCTTGCGGTGCAGCGCCGAACGCTCCATGCCGATGAAGGTCGCGGTCCGGCTGATGTTGTTGCCGAAGCGCGCGACCTGGGCCAGCAGATAGTCGCGCTCGAAGGCTTCCCGGGCCTCGCGCAGCGGCAGGGCCATGATCACCTCGCCATTCTCGCCGGCGCGCAAGGTGGCGGGCCCCGCCCCGCCGACTTCGGCCGGCAGCATGTCGGCGCCGATCGCCTGTTCGGCATCGTCGGTGGCCATGATCAGCAGCCGTTCGCAGACATTGCGCAGCTGGCGCACGTTGCCCGGCCAGTCATAGGCCTGCATGACCGCGAGGGCCTCGGCCGAGATGGTCCGGGGCGGAATGCCGTTGGCCTGGCTGATGCGCTGGATGAAATGGGCGGCGAGTTCGGGAATATCCTCCCGCCGGTCGGCGAGGCGCGGCACGCGGATCGGCACCACGGACAGGCGATGGAACAGATCCTCGCGGAAGCGGCCGGCGGAGATTTCCGCGTAGAGGTCGCGGGCGGAGGCGGAAACCACCCGCACGTCGACCTGGACGCGACTGCGCCCCCCGACCCGCTCGAAGGTCTGGTCGACCAGCACGCGCAGGATCTTGGCCTGGGTCTCATGCGGCATGTCGGCGACTTCGTCGAGGAACAGCGTGCCGCCATGGGCCTGCTCGAACAGGCCGACCCGGGGCATGCCGTCCGGGCTGGCGGATGCCTCGACGCCGAACAGTTCCGCCTCCATGCGCTCGGGCGCCATGGTCGCGGCATTGACGACGATGAAGGGGCCGTCGGCCCGCCGGGACTGACGGTGCAGCAGGCGGGCGACCACTTCCTTGCCCGAGCCGGACGGTCCCATGATCATGACCCGGCTGCCCATCGGCGCCGATTTCTCGACCATGGCCCGGACGGTGTTCATGGCGGACGAGCGGCCGATCATCTCGTCGTCGAAATTGCTGCGCGCCTTCAGCGCCCGGTTCTCGCGCTTCAATTGCGCGGCCTCGATCGCCCGCTGCACGAGCAGCAGCAGGCGGTCGGCCTTGAACGGCTTCTCGATGAAATCATAGGCGCCGCGCTTGATCGCGCCCACCGCCGTCTCGATCGTGCCATGGCCCGAGATCATCACCACAGGCATGTCGGGATGCGCGCGCTTGATCGTGTCGAGGATCTCGAGCCCGTCCATGCGGCTGCCCTGCAGCCAGATGTCGAGGATCACCAGCGCCGGCAGACGGGTGTCCAGCGCGGCCAGGGTCTCGTCCGAATTGCCGGCCGTCCGCGTCTCGTAGCCTTCGTCCTGCAGAATGCCGGCCACGAGTTCGCGGATATCCGCCTCGTCGTCGATCACCAATACTTCACGCGCCATGCGCAGTCCTCGCCTCGGCTTGGGGTGCGTCCAGGGCAGTTTCCTGCCGCCACGGGAAACGCAGGGTCACGACGGCGCCGCCGCCCGGATTATCCGACAGGGCGACGGTGCCGCCATGCTCTTCCATGATCTTGCGGACGATGGCGAGGCCAAGGCCGGTGCCCTTGGTCCGCGTCGTGACATAGGGCTCGGTCAGGCGGTCGCGCTCGTTCGCGGGCAGGCCCCGGCCATTGTCGCGCACGGCGATCTGCACGAAGCCGGCTTCCGCCGTCAGAACGGTCTCGATCCGGCCCTGGGTCTGATCCCCGGCTTCATCCCGCCCCTCGATCGCCTCCGCGGCATTCTTCAGCACGTTGGTCAGGGCCTGACCGATCTGCCGGCTGTCGAACAGGGCGTGAACCGGGTCCTCGGGCAGGCCGGTCTCGAACAGAAGACCGGGCGAGGCGACATGAGCGAGGAACACCGCCTGACGGATCTGTTCGCTGAGATCGTCCATGCGGAAGACCGCGGTCGGCATCCGCGCGAAGGACGAGAATTCGTCGACCATGCGGCCGATGTCGCCGACCTGGCGGATGATCGTCTCGGTGCACTGATTGAACACTTCGGGATCGGTGGTGATTTCCTTGCCGTATTTGCGTTTCAGGCGCTCGGCCGAGAGCTGGATCGGCGTCAGCGGGTTCTTGATCTCATGGGCGATGCGCCGCGCGATGTCGGCCCAGGCCGCGTTGCGCTGGGCCGAGACCAGGTCGGTGACATCGTCGAAGGTGACGACGAAGCCCCGTACCGCCCTGCCCGACTGTTCGCCGACGATGCGCACGCTGAAATGTCGGGACTTGCCGCCACGGCTCAGGTTGATCTGGGCCTGCACCTCGCGGTCGGGCCGGGCCCGGGCCTCCGACAGAAGCGCCGACATCTCGGGTACCACCTCGTCGATCAATTCGCCGATCAGGCGATCGGCCGTGGTGTCGAGAAGCTCGATCGCCGAGCGGTTGGGCAGGGTGATGCGCCCTTCGGTATCGATGCCGAGCACGCCCGCCGAGACGCCCGCCAGCACCGCCTCGGTGAAGCGGCGTCTTTCATCCAGCTGATGATTGGCATCGCGCAGGGCGCCATGCTGGGCCTCGATCTGTCCCGCCATGCGGTTGAAGGCCCGGCCGAGCGACGACAACTCGTCGTCCGACGTGCCGGTTTCCACCCGGGCGGTCAGGTCGCCGTCGCGCAGCCGCTCGGTCGCGCCGAACAGACGCGCCACCGGCTCGACCAGCCTTGTCGCCAGCCACAGGCCGGCCAGGATCGCGGTCAGCAGGATCAGCAGGCCGACGAGAACGAAGACGAAGGCGAAGGTGACCTGGATGCCGAGGCGTCGCTTCTGCAATTCGGAATATTCGGCGACGGCGGCCTGGGTCCGCTCGACATAGGCGATCACCCGGGGATCGACGAAGCGACCGACATAGAGATAGGCATCGAGAAAGGAGTCGAGCCGGATCAGCGCCCGCACCCGGTCGTCCTCGGTGGTGATGATGACGACTTCACCATTCTGCGCCCGGTCGATCGCGCCGGGCGGCAGACGATCGAACTCCATGCCGAAGCTGAGCGCGGTGCGCGCCAGCACCTGTCCGGTCGAATTGATCACGATCGCCTCGGCGAGACCACGCACGGCCGCCTGATTTTCCAGCATCAGGCCGAACCGATCGGGATTATTGTCGATGACCACCGCCTTGCGGTTCACATCATTGGCCATCGCCCTTATGTCGGCCTCGATCGTCTTGCTGTGTTCCTCGACATAGGCCTTGGCGATGACCACGCTGTCGGACACGGCGCCCTGTACGCGCTCGGAAAACCACGTATCGATGATCAGGTTGAAGAATAGCGCCGAGGCGATGCCGAGGAAGATCGTCGGCACGGCGGCGATCGCCCCGAACAGGGCGACAATGCGGACATGGAGCTTGGCCCCGGCGAGGCCGGAGCGCCGCGCCCACCACAGCTGGACCAGCCTTGTCGCGACGAGGCTGGCGAGGGCGAGAATGAGCACGAGATCGAGCAGCAGCAGCGGAATGATCAGCGCCGTGTTGCCTTCCTGCACGGTCGGATCGCGCAGGGCCAGATAAGTCGCCGTTCCCGAGGCCGTCGCCAGCAACACCAGAGTCAGGACAAGCCGCCGGCTGATCGAGCCGCTGCTGATCCAGGTCTCTATGCGCGCGGCGCGACTGGCCCGGGGATTCTCGGTGTTGGTCAAGACAACTCCAGCGGTCCGTGGCCGCCCGTGTCGGAATGAACACAGGTGCGACCCATAGACTCACGATCTTGTTGTCATATTACCACAGGGTGATGCAATTGCATCACTTGATGCTGCGCAGGACCTGAATGTCGAGATCGCGGATTTTCTTGCGCAGCGTGTTGCGATTGAGGCCGAGGAGTTCGGCGGCGCGGATCTGGTTGCCCCGGGTCGCCGACAGGCTGATTTCGATCAGCGGGCGCTCGACCTCGCGCAGGATGCGGTCATAGAGCCCCGCCGGCGGCAATCCCTCGTCATGGGCCGAGAAATAGCGCGCCAGGTGCCGCTCGACCGCGACGGACAGGCTGACCGGCTCGTCGCCATTGCCGATGCGGAACTGCACCTCGGGCTCGATCAGCTCGGTCTTCACGACATCGAGGCCGATCACCTCCTCGGCATAGAGCGCGGCGAGGCGGCGGATCAGGTTCTCGAGCTCGCGGACATTGCCCGGCCAGCGATAGCGCTTCATGAATTCCATCGCCTCGCCATCCATCAGCTTGGCGGGCAGACCCTGCGCCACCGCCTGATTGAGGAAGTGGCGGGCAAGATCGGGAATATCCTCGCTGCGCTCGCGCAAGGGTGGCAGACGCAGGGGCACGACATTCAGGCGATAGAACAGATCCTCGCGGAACAGGCCCTGATGGACCAGCTGGCGCAGGTCGCGGTGGGTCGCCGAGACGATGCGGACATCGGTCTTGATCGGACTGCGGCCGCCGACCGTGGTGTATTCGCCCTGCTGCAGGACACGCAACAGGCGGGTCTGCGCCTCGAGCGGCATGTCGCCGATCTCGTCGAGGAACAGGGTGCCGCCCTCGGCCTGCTGGAAGCGGCCGACGCTGCGCTGGGCGGCGCCGGTGAAGGCGCCCTTCTCGTGCCCGAAGAGTTCGCTTTCGATCAGCTCGCGCGGGATCGCCGCCATGTTGATGGCGACGAAGGGGCCGTTCCGCCGCTTGCCATAGTGATGCAGCGCCCTGGCGACCAACTCCTTGCCGGTGCCGGATTCGCCGGTGATCATCACCGTCAGATCCGTGCCCATCAGACGGGCGAGGACACGGTAAATCTCCTGCATCGCCGGCGAGCGGCCGATCAGCGGCACCTTGTCATCGCCATCGCCAAGCGGGTTGCTCTCGGGCGCCGCCGATTTGGGCAGGGTCAGGGCGCGCTGGACGACGGTGGTCAATTCCTTCAGGTCGAAGGGCTTGGGCAGATATTCATAGGCGCCGCGTTCCGCCGCCTTGACCGCGGTCATCAGCGTGTTGTGCGCGGACATGACGATGATCGGCATCTCCGGGCGGATGCGCTTGATGCGCGGCAGCAGGTCGAGGCCGTTCTCGTCGGGCATCATCACGTCGGTGATGACGAGGTCCCCTTCCCCGCTCGACACCCAGCGCCACAGCGTCGCCGCGTTGCCGGTGGAACGGACATGGTAACCAAGGCGGCCGATGGCACGGTCCAGCACTTCCCGGATCGCGCGGTCATCGTCAGCGATCAGGATGGTCGGTGTATTGCCGTCGGTTACGCCGGGGACAACCATGTGGATACTCGCTCGTTACTCGGTGGCAACCGGCAGCAGCACGCGGAACATGGTGCGTCGCGGTTCGGATTCGCATTCGACCATGCCGCCGTGATCGCCGATGATCTTGGCGACGAGGGCAAGGCCAAGGCCGGTGCCCGAGGATTTCGTCGTAACGAAAGGCTCGAACAGATGGGGTTTCAGGTCCGGGGGAACCCCCTCGCCATTATCGCGCACGGTGACTTCCAGCGGCAGGCGCAGGCGCCGCCGGGTACCCGGCACCGCCATGCGGACGCCGTGGCGATAGGCCGTGGTCAGGGTGATCTCCCCGCCCTTGGTCGGGGCGGCCTCGGCGGCGTTCTTCACGAGATTGAGAAAGACCTGAATCAGCTGGTCGCGGTCGCCCGAAACCGGCGGCAGCGACGGATCGTAGGACTCGATGAAACGAAGACCCTTGGCGAAACCGGCCTGGGCGATCTTCTTCACATGCTCGAGCACCTGGTGGATGTTCACCGACTCGCGCTTCGCCGGGCGACCCTCGTTGAAGGCCTCGATCCGGTCGACCAGCAGGCAGATGCGGTCGGTCTCGTCGCAGATGAGGCGGGTCAGGTCGCGGTCGCTCTCGGCGATGCCCTGTTCGAGCAACTGGGCCGCGCCACGGATGCCGGACAGCGGGTTCTTGATTTCATGGGCGAGGATCGCCGCCATGCCGGTGACGGAGCGCGCGGCGCCCCGATGGGTCAGCTGGCGATCGATACGCTGGGCGATCGCCCGCTCCTGCAGGGAGACCAGCAGGATGCCCGAGCGGTCGGCCAGGGGCGTTACCTGCATGTCGACCGGACGGTGGCCCGTCCGGGGCGAGCCGAAATCGACTTCATATTCATAGACCGAAATGCCGCCCTGGCGCACCTGTTCGACCACCGCCAGCAGCGGATGGGCGAAGGGCGTCACCTGGTCGAGGCGCATCCGCGTCAGCATGGTCGCCCCGGTGGCGAAGAACTGTTCCGCCGCGGCATTGGCGTAGCGGATCTGGCCGTCGTCATCGACGAGGAGGATCGCCTTGCTGAGGGCGTTGAGAACAAGTTCCAGATCGAAAGGCACGCCGCGCCCGCCCTTTCCCGTATCCGCGGCCGGTCTGGCAGAGGATTTGGCCATCAGGCCGCCTTCCGGTCGAGCACCGGCGCATAGAATTCACGGATATAGGCCTTGACCGCTTCCGGGTCCTCCATCCGATTGATGGTGGAGCGGAAGCTGGCGGAACCGGGCAGGCCGGCCGAATACCAGGCGACATGCTTGCGGGCCATGCGCATACCCGGCACGGCGCCATAATGCGACAACATGTCGTCGTAATGATCGAGCAGCAGCGCCAGCTGTTCCCCGATCGCGGGATCGGGCCGGCGCTCGCCGGTCTTCAGGAATTCGGTGACCTGGGCGATGAACCAGGGCCGACCATAGGCCCCGCGCCCGATCATCACACCATCGGCGCCGGATTGGGTCAGGGCCTCGACGGCATCCTCGAAGGTATTGATGTCGCCATTGGCGATCACCGGAATCTTCACCTGTTCCTTCACCTTCGCGATGAAGCCCCAGTCGGCGTGACCGTTATAGAGCTGGCAGCGGGTGCGGCCGTGAACGGTGAGCAACTGGATGCCGCAATCCTCGGCGATCCGGGCCAGTTCCGGCGCATTGCGGCTGTTGTGGTCCCAACCCGTGCGCATCTTCAGCGTGACCGGCAGCTTCACGGCCTTCACCGTCGCCTCGATCAGGCTTCGCGCGTGCTTCAGGTCGCGCATCAGGGCGGAGCCGGCGTGCGAATTGATCGCCACCTTCTTCACCGGGCAACCCATGTTGATGTCGATGATGGCGGCGCCCCGGTCCTCGTTCATCTTCGCCGCTTCGGCCATGTGCTCGGGCACGCAGCCGGCGAGCTGGACCGACATCGGGAATTCCTCGGCGCAGTTGCTGGCCATCTTCATCGACTGCCGGCTGCAGCGGATCATGGCTTCCGACGCGATCATCTCGGACACGACCAACCCCGCGCCCAGTCGCTTCACGACGCGACGGAACGGCATGTCCGTGACACCGGACATGGGGGCGAGGATGACGGGATCATCGATCCTGACAGGGCCAACCTGGATGGGGCCGACCTGAACGGGGCCAGTCGTGCTGTTCATTACTTGGGCACTTTGTACAGCTGCGCAATAAACGAGCAATCTAGGCCCATTGCTTGTGCACCGCAATGGTCAGAAGCCGCTAAAGGCACGAGTTGTCGAGATTTGTTGTGAACCAGACACTAGGCCCGGCGTCAAGGCAAGGCTAGTGTCTCGCCATGGCCGATTCTCGTTCAACCGCAGGCGTCGCCGTCGTCATCGCCGCTGCCGGAAGTGGCGCGCGAATAGGCGGCGGCACACCGAAGCAGTTCCGCCGTCTCGCGGGCAAGCCGATGCTGCGCTGGACGGTCGAGGCGCTGCGCCGCCACGAGGGCATCGGCCCCATCCTGATCGTCGGCGATGCCGACGCGGCACGTGACGCGGTCGCGGGCCTTGACGATATCCACTTCACGCCGGGCGGCGCCGAGCGGCAGGACAGCGTGCGGGCCGGCCTCGAATTCCTCGCGGCCCAGCCCCGGCCCCCTCGCCTCGTCCTGATCCATGATGCCGCCCGGCCCTTTGTCGAGCGTGCGTTGACCGATCGTGTCCTCGCCGCGCTTGAGCGACACGCGGGGGCCATTCCGGCCCAGCCCGTGGTCGACACATTGAAGCGGGGCGTGGAAGGCATGGCCGGCGAGACCGTGGCACGGGACGGGTTGTTTCGGGCCCAGACCCCCCAGGGCTTCCGCTTTGACGCGATTCTGGCCGCCCATCGCCAGCTTGCCGGCGCCAGTCTGACCGACGACGCCGCACTGGCCACCGCCATCGGTCTCGATGTCGCCCTGGTGGCCGGGGCGGAGGAGAATTTCAAGGTGACCACCGCCGAGGATCTCGACCGCGCCGAGCGAGTCCTGCTCGGTCGCCTGCCCGATATCCGCACGGGGTCCGGTTTCGACGTCCACGCTCTCGGTCCTGGCGACGGGGTCTGGCTGGGCGGCGTGCTGATCCCGCATGACCGCGCCCTGATTGGCCATTCGGATGCGGATGTCGCACTTCATGCCCTGACCGATGCCCTGCTCGGCGCGATCGGCGCCGGTGACATCGGCCAACATTTCCCGCCCTCCGATCCGCAATGGCGCGGCGCCGCCTCCGACCGTTTCCTGGCCCATGCCGGCAGTCTCGTCGCCGCGCGGGGTGGCATGATCGCCCATCTCGACCTGACCGTGATCTGCGAGCGGCCGAAAGTCGGCCCCCACCGCGAGGCCATGCGCGCGCGCATATCCGCCATCCTTGGCGTGGCGCCCGACCGGGTGTCGGTCAAGGCGACCACCACCGAGAAACTGGGTTTCACCGGGCGAGGCGAAGGCATCGCCGCCCAAGCCCTGGCCACTGTGAGGTTGCCGTGATGCTTTCCCGCCTCCATCCAGCCCGCATCATCTCGACCGGATGCTATGTCGGGCATCTGCCGGGTCCCGCCGGGACCTGGGGCTCGCTCGCGGCGCTGGCGCCCGCGTGGTTCATTCATCAGGCCGGCGGAGCCTGGGGGCTGGCCCTGGCGGCGGTCGCCGTCACCATCGTCGGCATCTGGGCTTCGGCGATCTATGCCGCCGCCCTCGATCTGAAGGATCCGGGCAGCGTCGTCGTCGACGAATTCGCCGGACAATGGTTCACCCTGGTGCTCGTGCCCAATGATCCCTGGCTGTATCTGATCGCATTCGCCATCTTCCGGGTGCTCGACATCCTGAAGCCCTGGCCGGCGAACTGGGCCGACCGGCACCTGCCCGGCGGCTTTGGCATCGTTATCGACGACGTGATCGCCGGCCTGATGGGGCTGGTGCTGATGGGAGGCTTGATCGAGCTATGGTGACGAGCATTTTCCCCGATTCCCTCGAGCATCGCGCGGGCCTCCTGGTCCGGCGCGCGACCGAACTCGGCCAGCGCATCACCACCGCCGAGAGCTGCACCGGCGGCCTGATCGGCGGCCTGCTGACCGAGATCGCCGGATCGAGCGCGGTCTTCGAGCGTGGCTTCATCACCTATTCCAACCATGCCAAGGCCGAGGTTCTGGGGGTCGCCAAGGATATCCTCCTGATGCATGGCGCCGTGTCCGAGCCCGTGGCCCGCGCCATGGCCGAAGGCGCCCTGGCGCGCAGTCGGGCTCATATCGCCGTCGCGGTGACCGGCGTCGCCGGCCCCGGCGGCGGCTCGCCGGACAAGCCGGTCGGCCTTGTGCATTTCGCGCTTGCCCGCGAGTTGCGCGAGACCCTTCATGTCGAGCGCCGTTTCGGCGACATCGGCCGGGCGGCTGTCCGCCTCGCCACCGTCGATCAGGCGCTTGCCCTTCTCGAACAGGCGATGGACGCCCCGCTGCTCGCATGACCTCTCCTTCTCCCACCCTGCCGATCGGCATCTTCGATTCCGGCATCGGCGGCCTTTCGGTGCTTGACGCCATCGCGAAGCGCCTGCCGGCCGAAGACCTGCTCTATCTCGGCGATACCGCCCGCCTGCCCTATGGCACCAAGAGCCCCGAAACCGTCGCCCGCTACGCGGTTCAGGCCGCGGGTCATCTCGTGGAGCGCGGGGTGAAGTTGCTGGTGATCGCCTGCAACACGGCATCGGCCCATGCCATCCCCGCCCTCGCCGCCGCCTTCCCCGATATCGAGGTGATCAGCGTGATCGAGCCGGGCGCCCAGGCCGCCGTCGCCGCCGCGCCTTCGGGCCGGATCGGCGTTCTGGCGACCGAGAGCACCGTGGCCTCCGGCGCTTACGACCGGGCGATCCATGCCCTCAATCCCGGCGCCGATGTCCGCCAGCAGGCCTGCAGCGTCTTCGTCGCCCTGGCCGAGGAAGGCTGGATCAACGGCGATGCGGTCGAAGCCGCCGCCCGGCGCTATATCGAGCCGCTGCTGAACCACGGCCGGCCCCGGCCTGAGGCCCTGGTCCTCGGCTGTACCCATTTCCCCTTGCTCCGCGAGACCATCGGCGCCGTCGCCGGACCGGACATCGCCCTTGTCGACAGCGCCTCGACCGCGGCGGAAGCGGTGGCCGCGGCGCTGGTCGCCGATCACCTTGGCGCGCCGTCGGGCCAGGGCCGGGTGAAATTCATGGCGACCGACTCGGCCAGCCGTTTTGCCCGGGTCGCCACGATCTTTCTCGGCCGGCAGGTCAGCCCGGAAGATGTCGAGATCGTCGACCTGTAGGATTCGGCCAAGGTTGACAGATTCGCGTCCGTTCCCCCTCATGGCGCCAGCGCCCATGTATGGGGATCGCCATGATTCGGCATCTGTTCCTGATTTTGCTCGTCATCACCGGCGGCATCGGTGCCAGCCAGTTGCCCAGCTTTGCCCGCGCCTATGAACAGCGCCTGGGCGGCGCCCTTGGCGAAGTGCAGAAACTGGTCGACGCTTTTTCCCTGCAGGCCGCGGCCGAGGGGCTGGATTTCGAGGCGTTGGCCGCCCGCCACCGGCAATCGGGCGACACCGCCGTGCGCGGCACAGCCGACCGGATGACGGCCCTCGCCGATCGCAGGGCTTTGCTCGCCGATCAGAAATTGAAACTCGACGCCGCCCCCACCAGTTTCGACAAACTGGCCACCATCGCCCGTTTCGGTGACGGCGAACTGGTGCGCGACACGCTCTCGACCTATGAGATCTCGGCGACCATCGACCCGATGTTCGGGGCGTTGGGCGTTGGGGCCGGCTGGCTGATTTACGGCGCCATCGGCGGCCTGTTCCGCCGCCGTTATCGGCGCTCGACCCCCGGCGGTCTCGTCCGGCGCTGAGGGGCGCCGGACGGAAGTCCCGCCTCAGGCCGCGCGCGGCAGGCGCGACTGGGTCCAGATGCGATCGAGCGCGGTGACCAGCTGATCCATCATCGCGTCATCGTGGAACGGCGACGGCGTGAAGCGCAGGCGCTCCGTGCCACGCGGCACGGTGGGGAAATTGATCGGCTGGACATAGATGCCGTCGACCGACAGCAACTCGTCGGAAATCGCCTTGCAGCGCACCGGATCGCCGACCATCACGGGGACGATGTGCGACTGGCTCTGCAGCACGGGCAGGCCGGCGTCGGCCAGCTTGCGCTTCAGGGTGGCGGCGCGTTCCTGATGCTTCACGCGGAGTTCGTTGTGCTGGCGCAGGTAACGGATGGAGGCGCAGGCCCCCGCCGCGATCACCGGGGCGAGCGAGGTGGTGAAGATGAAGCCCGGGGCATAGGACCGCACGCAGTCGACCATCACCGACGAGCCGGCGATATAGCCGCCCATGGCGCCGAAAGCCTTGCCCAGCGTGCCTTCGATCACGTCGATGTCGCCCATGGTCCCGGTCGCCTCGGCGACACCGGCGCCGTGCTCGCCATAAAGGCCGACGGCATGGACTTCATCGAGATAGGTCAGGGCATTGTATTTTTTCGCGACCTCGACGAAATCCGCGATCGGCGCGATATCGCCGTCCATCGAATAGACACTCTCGAAGGCGACGATCTTCGGCGCCGCGGGGTCGGCTTCCTTCAGCATCGAGACGAGGTGATTCACGTCGTTGTGGCGGAAGATCCGCTTGGGCGCGCCGCCGTGGCGGATGCCCTCGATCATGGAAGCGTGGTTCAATTCGTCGGAATAGACGGTGACGCCCTTGAGCACGCGGGACAGGGCCGACAGCGCCGCCTCGTTCGAGACGAAGCCCGACGAGAAGATCAGGGCCGATTCCTTGCCGTGCAGGCTGGCGAGTTCATCCTCGAGCAGGACATGGGCGCGACTGTTGCCCGAAATATTGCGGGTGCCGCCGGCACCGGCGCCGTAAGTGTCGAGAGCCTCGTGCATCGCCGACAGGACTTCGCTGTTCTGACCCTGGCCGAGATAATCGTTCGAGCACCAGACGACGATGTCGCGGGGACCATGGGGACCCCGCCAGGTGGCCCGGGGAAAGTTACCGCAATGGCGCTGCAGGTCGGCAAACACGCGATAGCGGCCTTCCTGTTTCAGGTCGGCAATCGCATTCGCAAATTTATCGTCGTAATTCATTCGCCCTGTCCCAGTTGCCTAGATCCGCGCGCGCCGGATGCCCCCGGCCATCACTTCAGGCTGGAGCCCATGTCCATCCTCACGGACATTGGTTCACAAATCCTATATCGGCGGTTTGATCCAAGGCAAAGCCGATCACTGTTTTATGTCGGCCATGTTGCCGCAGGCGGGCGAATTCCCCCACCCCCTTAAAGGAGTAGCCCCCTTAAAGGAGCAGGAGGACGGCGGGCCTGTCCCCCCGGACATCCCCGCCGCCCTGGCCGCCACCCCCCGATGACGACCGCCGACGACATCGCCGCCGGCACGGACGGACTATGGTCGAGGCCGCTGGCCCGCGCTGTGACCGGCGACACAGTCCGGACGAAGACGGCTGGCGGCCATCACTTGCCCCGGCGCTTGCGCTCGTCCGCGAGTTCGTCGGCCGACAGCTGAATGCCGCCGATCATCTCGAAGGCATAGGGGGACTTGCCTTCGAGAGGCACGGTGACGGAAAGATGCTCGACGACGCCGCCGCTGTTCTTGCCGTTGTCGAAGGGAATCACCGTCTGGTAGGAGGCACGGCTGATCACCCGCGTGTTGGTCTCGGTCAGCGTCAGGAAAAAGGGCTCGCTGACGCCCTTCAGGTCCCGGCCCGCCGGGCCGCGCCGGACATAGATCGACAGGCCGACATCGGCGGTCACCTGACCGCCCGCGGCCGGCTGGCACAATGCCTTGGCGTCGATCACCTCGATTTCATAGAGCACATTGTCCGGCGTTCTCGCCGCGCCCGGGGCGAAGCGGGTGAGGCTGGCGGCATCGGCGAGGACCGACATGGCGGGACAGGGAACCGCGTCCGCCGCCGCGGATGCCGATTCGGAAGAGGAGCCGCAAGCGGCGAGGCCAATGGCGCCGAGCGCCAGGACCGCCGCCGTGACGGCCGGCCGGCGCGCTGCCCGGACCTGCGAGACGATGCCCATCCTTTGCTTTCCTTTAGCTACCCGTAAGGCTTATGGTCGGCGCACTCTAGACAAGCACCCCTATCGGCACAAGCAGGGCCGCCCCCTGCCCGCAAGCTACCGGACAGCATGAGCAAACCCGCCCTGACCCTCATCCTCGCCGCCCCGCGCGGCTTTTGCGCCGGTGTCGACCGGGCGATCCAGATCGTCGAGCTGGCGCTGGAGCGTTTCGGCCCGCCGATCTTCGTCCGTCACGAGATCGTCCACAACCGCACGGTCGTCGAGTCGCTGGAAGCCAAGGGCGCGATCTTCGTCGAGGAACTGGATGAAGTGCCCGAGGGCGCCCGGGTGGTCTTCTCCGCCCATGGCGTGCCCAAGGCCGTACCGGCCGATGCGAAAAGGCGCGGCCTCGCCTATCTCGACGCCACCTGCCCCCTCGTCTCCAAGGTCCATGTCGAGGCCGAGCGTCTCCATGCCGAAGGAATGCATCTCGTCATGATCGGCCATGAAGGCCATCCGGAAGTGGTCGGCACCATGGGCCAGCTGCCGGAAGGCGCGATCAGCCTCGTGGAGACCATCGAGGATGTCGCCCGCCTGTCGGTGCCCGATCCGGCGCGCCTTGGCTATATCACCCAGACCACCCTGTCGGTCGATGATACCGCCAGCATCGTCGCCGCCCTGCAGGCGCGTTTTCCGGCGATCCTCGCGCCGCACAAGGAAGACATCTGCTATGCGACGACCAACCGCCAGGCGGCGGTGAAGACGATCGCGCCGGATTGCGACGCGCTGATCGTCATCGGCGCGCCGAATTCATCCAATTCCGTCCGATTGGTCGAGGTTGGGGCGCGGGCGGGTGTCGCCACCGCGCTGCGCATCCAGAATGCCGGCGAGCTTGACTGGTCGCGCCTCGACGGCGCCCGCCGGGTTGGCATCACCGCTGGGGCCTCCGCTCCGGAAAGCCTGGTCGAGGAATTGATCGAAGCCTTCCGCGCGCGCTTCGAGATCACGGTCGAGCATGTCACCGTGACCGAGGAACGCATCCAGTTCAAAGTCCCCCGCGCCCTCGTCGGCTGAGCATCATCATGGCTGTTTATACCGACGTCGACGACGACGCCCTCGCCGCCTTCCTGGCCGATTACGACCTCGGCGAAATGCTCAGTCTGAAGGGCATCGCCGAGGGGGTGGAGAATTCCAACTTCCTGATGGAGACCACGCGCGGGCGCTTCATCCTGACCCTGTTCGAGAAGCGGGTGGCGGAAGCGGACCTGCCGTTCTTCATCGGCCTCATGGATCATCTCGCCCTGTCCGGCCTGTCCTGCCCGACCCCGATCCATGCCCGCGACGGCAAGGCCCTGCGCCGGCTGGCCGGGCGGCCGGCGGTGATCGTGTCTTTCCTGACCGGCATGTGGCCGCGAAAGCCCAATGTCGCGCAATGCGCCAGCGTCGGCGGCGCCCTCGCCGGCCTGCATCTGGCGGGCGCCGGCTTCGCCATCCGGCGGGACAATGCCCTGTCGCTTCCCGGCTGGCAGCGGCTGGCCGAGGATTGCCGGGACAAGGCCGACAGCGTGCGCCCCGGCCTTGGCGCCGAGATCGCGCGGGAACTGACCTTCCTCGAAGGCAACTGGCCAACGGCGCTGCCGCGCGGCGTGATCCATGCCGACCTGTTCCCCGACAATGTCTTCTTCATCGGCGACGATGTCTCGGGCCTGATCGATTTCTATTTCGCCTGCGATGATTTCTACGCCTATGACCTCGCGATCTGCCTGAACGCCTGGTGTTTCGAGCCGGACGGCGCCTTCAACGCGACCAAGGCGCTGGCGCTTTCGCGCAGCTATCTCGCGGTGCGTCCGCTGGCCGCCGCCGAGGCGGCGGCCCTGCCGCTTCTGTGCCGGGGCGCCGCGCTCCGTTTCCTGCTCACCCGGCTTTATGACTGGCTGAATCAGGTGCCGGGCGCCCTCGTCCGGCCGAAAGATCCGCTCGAATATCTCTCGAAACTGCGTTTCCACCGTACCGCTGAAGGGCCTGGCACCTATGGCATTGGCCATGACTGAAGAGAATGTCGACCTTGTCGTCATCCATACCGATGGCGCGTGTTCCGGCAATCCCGGCCCTGGTGGCTGGGGGGCCTTGCTCAGCTTTCGCGGGACCGAGAAGGAATTGTCGGGCGGCGAGCCGGCGACGACCAACAACCGCATGGAACTGATGGCGGCCATCGCCGCCCTCGAGGCGCTGAACCGGGGGACCGAGGTCCGTCTGTTCACCGACAGCCGCTATGTGATGGACGGCATCACCAAGTGGATCACCGGCTGGAAGCGCAACGGCTGGAAGACCGCCGACAGGAAGCCGGTGAAGAACGAGGACCTGTGGCGTCGCCTCGACGAGGCCGCTGGCCGGCACAGGATCGAATGGCGCTGGGTCCGCGGCCATTCCGGCGATCCCTCGAACGAGCGGGTGGACCAGCTGGCCCGGGCCGCCGCGCCCCGGCGCGGCTGAGGCACGGGGTTCAGATCCGCCAGGACAGGCTGAGGGCGCCGAAGACATCGCCGCTCTTCTGGCCGACATATTCGGTGGTGCGGAACACCTGGGTATAGGTCAGCCTGGCATCGCCAAGGGTTACGGACGCGCCCAGCTGCAGGTCGGCGACGAAATTATGCTTGTCGACGCTGTGGCTGTCCTCGAAGGAATTGCCGTCGAGGAATATGTTGCGGGCGACCGCGCGGCCCTCCAGTCCGGCGAAGACATACCATTCGAAATCGTGAACCGGCTTGAAGTAGCCGGTGCCCGACAGGGCGGTGCGGATGCGCGGCGCGCCCCAGTCGCTGGAGACGTCCGAGCCGAGCTTCACCGTCGCGCTGGCCGAGGCATAGGTGTGGATATTGCCGAGGGTGAGGCCGACGCTGGGCTCCAGCGCGACGCCAAGGCCGCCCGGGTGAAATTCCGAGATGAAGCGCCACTTGCGCTCGTAGGACAGCACGGCGCCGAGTTCGTCGTTCAGCTGCGAATCCCAGCCGTCGAAGGGGCGGACGCCGATTGTGTCGTGGAACCAGGTCTGTGTCTCGGCCGCGCCCGAGCTGGGACCGACGACGCCGAGCTGCAGCTCGAAAGTGTCCAGCTGCTTGCCGGTGTCATTGGTGATCTGGACACCGCCATAGAGCCAGCCGGCGAAGGGACGCCCCTGGTTCTCGCCGCCGTTGGTCTCCTTGCGGCCGGGCGTGAAGATGCTCTGTCCGACCGAGACGCCGACGCGGACCACGCCTTCGTCGGGAACGAAAGGCAGGCCACGGGCGATGTCGCCGACGAAGAGCGGCGTATCGTCGGAACTGAACAGATAGCTGGCACGCATTCCGTTGGTGTAATGCTGGTCGGTGCCACCGCCGAACTTGTCGTTCTCGATCTGGATCGACAGGGTGCCGCGATCGTCGCTCGGATCCTCACCGGCGGTCGCCGTCCGCTTAGGGGCTTCGTTCTCGGTGCCGGAGATGGCCGTGGGCGCCATGTTGCTCCGGCCGCCGCTGCCCAGCCCACCTTCGCCGTGACCATTGAAGGCCATGGTCAGCGATGCCAGCACCGCCGGAATGCCGCTGCGCGAGCCGTGGATCTCGACGGGACCAAAGTCCAGGGACGGGACGGCCGCGCCGGCGAAAACCGTGGCGCCGACGATGGCGCCCAGGGCTGCGGACATGATGGTCCCGTTCAGGACCGCGTGGGATGCGATCATGCTAGTTACTCCGGCACAGGGTTCAATGGTTCGGCGCGTGGCCGCTGTTGGGAGTAACTTGCGCCGGAGCGGCGTTATTTTCAGTCGGAAGCCCAACCGAATTCCGGGGCAATCAGCCCCTTTCGATCCGCATCGGCGGGTCTATGGCTAATATTCGGTTAATCGGTGGTTATTCAGGGAAAATGGCGGAAAACAGCCGATTTCAGGCTGTATCCGGGGCGGGTTCGAAGCCCGCGAAAGGGCCCCGGCCGGCCCTTGAGTCTTAAGCGGATGTTAATGCCGGAATACAGGGGAGATGTTTCCGAAGCGGCGGTATCGGGTTGCCGCTTCTCCCCGATCAGCGGTCATCGCCGGAGCCGGCGATGACGCCGCGCTGCTGACGGTCGGACAGTTTCCGCATGTTGGCGGCGAACACGGCGGCGAGATCGAGGCCCGTCGCATTGCACAGCTCGGCCAAATACCAGCAGACATCGCCGAGTTCGGCTTCGAGTTTTGCCTTCAGGGTTTCGTCGTCGGTCCCGTCGCGGATCCATTTCTTCAGAACGCCCGCGACCTCCCCCGCCTCGCTGGCAAGGCCAAGGCCAAGGTATTCAAGCGCCCGGTCGGCCGGGAAGATCGCCGTCGTCCGGGTGAAGGCCTGATAGTCTTCGAGTGTCATGTCCTCTCCTGTCCTCGCGGCCGCCCGGTCGCGCGCCGGGCGGCCAGGGCCTCAAAGCTGTTTCAGCACGGCTTCCGCCGCCGAGACGTCGAGCGCGGAAGGATTGGGCTCGACCGACAGGACCTCGACCTTGCCGTCCCTGGCGATCAGCGCGTAACGCTTGGAGCGCAGGCCCATGCCGAAGCCCGACAGATCGAGTTCGAGGCCGAGCTTCCTGGTGAAGTCGGCGCTGCCGTCGGCCAGCATCAGGATCTTGTCGCCGACGCCCTGGTCCTTGCCCCAGGCGCCCATGACGAAGGCATCGTTCACCGACAGGCAGGCGATCGTGTCGACGCCCCTGGCCTTCAGCGCATCGGCGTTGGCGAGATAGCCCGGCACATGCTTGGCCGAACAGGTCGGGGTGAAGGCACCCGGCAGCGCGAAGAGGACGACGGTCTTGCCGCCGAAGAGTTCGGACGACGGCAAGGGCGCCGGGCCCTTGTCGGTCATCGTCATGAAAGTGGCCTCGGGCAGCGTATCACCAACCGCAATCGTCATCGGTCTTCTCCGTTATCTTTGTGCCGGGGCATGGCCGCCCCGGCGACGGCATTAAGCATGAGGCCCGGGGTCACGCCAAGGCGGCCTCGATCGCCGTCGTGATATCCGGCGACAAGGGGTCGAGGCGGGAGCCGAAGCTGCCGGCCAGGCTGCCGTCGGGCCCGATCAGATATTTGTGGAAATTCCATTTCGGCGTACCGGCCTCGCCCAACGCCCCGGCCGCCCAACGGTAAAAGGGATGGGCCTCGGCGCCGATCACCACCTGTTTCGCCGTCATCGGGAAGTCGACGGCGAAGCGGGTCTCGCAGAAGGTCTTGATCTCCGCTTCCGTGCCCGGCTCCTGCGCGCCGAAGTCATTGGCCGGCACGCCGAGGACGACGAGGCCCTTCGGGCCATAGGTCCGGTACAGCGACTCCAACCCGGCATACTGCGGGGTCAGGCCGCAGGCCGAGGCGGTGTTGACGATCAGCACGGGCTTGCCGGCGAAATCGCGAAGATGGATGTCGCCCCCGGATATTCCCGGAAAGCTGAAATCGAAGGCATTGGTCATGTCATTTCCCCGCATTGGTTCCTGGCCCCATAGAAAGAGACCGCCCGGCCTGCTATTTCAAGGGCACACAGGAGATGCAGGATGTGCGACACCATGGTGGTGCCGTCCTCGAGCCCGGGCGGGACGATGCTGTTCGCCAAGAACAGCGACCGCGAGGGCGACGAGGCGCAGGCGATCGAGATCATCCCCCGGCGCACCCATGCGCCGGGCGCTCTCGTCCATGCGACCTATCTGTCCCTGCCCCAGGTCCATGAAACCGCCGCCCTTCTGATCTGCCGGCCCTACTGGATGTGGGGCGCCGAGATGGGCGTGAACGAGCATGGCGTCGCCATCGGCAACGAAGCCGTCTTCTCGCGCCTGCCCCCTGAGGACAAACCAGCCCTGACCGGCATGGATCTGGTCCGTCTCGGGCTGGAGCGGGCGCGCAGCGCCGAAGAGGCGGCGGCCACCATGATCATCCTGATCGAGCGTCACGGCCAGGGCGGCAGCGGTGGCCATGGCCACCACTTCCCCTATGACAGCGCGTTTCTGATCGCCGACGCGACCACGGCCTTCGTGCTGGAGACCGCGGGGCGCCACTGGGCGCTGGAGCGGGTCACGGCGGCGCGGGCGATTTCCAACGCCTATTCGATCGGAAGCCGCTTCGACCGTCTGTCCGCCGACGCCAAATCCGTCGCCCTCGATAACAAGTGGTGGAGCGAGGGCGAGGTCTTCGATTTCGGCGCGGCATTCGGGGAAAGGCTCAAGGGTTGGGCGGCCCGGGGCCGCCAGCGGGCGGCGCGCGCCTGCGCCCTGATCGGCGCCCGCATCGATGGCCCGGCCCGGCTGATGAATATCCTGCGCGACCACGGCCCCGATGGCACCCGGCCCCATTGGCAACCGGGCGGCTTCCTGCCCGGCACGATCTGCGCCCATG
>NZ_JBAQRT010000296.1:0-2942 GCF_049306435.1 Zavarzinia sp. | reverse complement strand
GCTCCATGGCGGCGCGGGCGGCGCCCCACCTCGCGGCCGGATCGAGGCGGCCGCCGTTGACGCCTTCGTCCGTGGCATCGATCCCGTTTTCTCGCACCGGCGGGCGCTGGCGCTGGCTCCCACGGGCGGCCTCAGGGCACTGTCGCTGTTCTCGGGCTGCGGCGGCCTGTCGGCGGGCTTTGCCTGGGCCGGTTTCGATCTCGTTGGCCATGTCGAGATCGAGGCGGCCGCCCGTGTCGTGCATCAGGCCAATCTGCCCGGTTGCCCGATTCTTGGCGCCGACATCGGCGCCCTGGCGGATGACGCGCTGGCCGCGCTCGGGACGGTCGATGTCGTGTTCGGGGGCCCGCCCTGTCAGGGCTTCAGCCTGACCGGCAAGCGCCGGGTCGAGGATCCGCGCAATCTTCTGTGGCGGGAGTTCCTGCGGGTGGTCGGCATCGCGCGGCCTGCGGTATTCGTGATGGAGAATGTGCGCCTGATGGCATCGATGCGAACCCCGGCCGGCGGGCTGGTGATCGACGAGATGACCGCGGCCTTCGCCGCCCTCGGCTATCGCCTGGTCATGGGCAGCCTCAATGCGATGGATTTCGGCGTGCCCCAGTCGCGGCAGCGCTGGTTCGTCATCGGTAGTCGCGCGGGCGAGCCCGGCCTGCCGACTGGGATTCCGGGGCCGGTGCGCACCCTGCGCGACGCCATCGGCGATCTTGCCCCGCTTGACTCCGGCGAGGCCGATGCGCGCGATCCCCTGCATTTCGCGGTGCGCCATCCGCCCCATGTCATCGCGATGCTGCGCGACGTGCCCGAGGGGGCCAGCGCGCATCAACATCCCGATCCCGCCCTGCGGCCCCGTTCGGGCTATAACACGACCTACAAGCGCCTGGTCCTTGATGCGCCCGCGTCGACCGTCTCGACCAGCTTCGGCATGATTTCGGGCTCGCGCAATGTGCACCCCCGGGCGACCCGCTCCCTCACCATCCGCGAGGCCGCGCGCTGCCAGAGTTTTCCCGATGATTTCCGGTTTTTCGGCACGCTGGGGCAGGTGCGCGCCATGATCGGCAATGCCGTTCCGCCCCTGCTGGCGCTGGCGGTCGCCCGTCATGTCGAAGGTCTGGTGCCGCGTGTCCGACTTGAACGGACGACCTACCGCTTACAAGGCGGTTGCTCTACCAGCTGAGCTAACGCGGCCCGGGAACCAGGCGCCCTTATAATCGCGACACCGGCCCGAGGGAAAGAGCAAATGGCGGGCGCTTCAGCCCGCCGTCAGCCAGGAGACGCCGGTCAGCGATTCCGACAGGGACCAGAGCGCAGCCCCCTTCTTTTCGCTGCGGGCGGCGCCGGTGCTTTTGGCTGGCACGACACCCCGGCCCCACAGCTCGAAGGCGCCGTTCGGCCCCCAATAGCCGCCGGGGGCGAGGTCGGCGGTTGTCGCGGCGTGGAGGATGGGGATCGCGCCCCGATCCGCCGACTGGGCGAGCAGGGCGCCGCCCAGCGCCATGGCGGCCTTGCCCAGCGCCGAATTCTCCATCCGGGGGCCGGCCATCAGCAGGTTGGTGGCGGCGAAGCCCGGATGGGCGGCGACGCTGACGACGCGGTTGCCGGCCGCGCGCAGGCGGCGGTCGAGTTCCAGCGCGAAGACAAGATTGGCGAGCTTGGCCTGGCCGTAGGCGCGCCATTTGTCGTAGCGCCGCTGCTGCCAGTTCAGGTCCTCGAAATTGAGGTTGCCGGTCCTGTGGGCAAGGCTGGCGACGGTGACGATACGGCCGGCGGGGGCGGCTTCCAGTTTCGGCAACAGGCGGCCGGTCAGGGCGAAATGGCCCAGGTGGTTGGTCCCCACCTGCATCTCGAAGCCGTCCCGGGTGCGGGTCAGGGGCAGGGCCATGACACCGGCGTTGTTGATCAGCAGGTCGATATGGCCGACCTCGGCCGACAGCGCCTCGGCGAAGGTGGCGACGCTGGCGAGATCGGCGAGATCAAGGGGGCGCGTCTCGACTTCGGCCGCCGGGTAATTGGCCCGGATCGCCGCCGCGGCCGTCTCGGCCTTGACGGTGTCGCGGCAGGCCATGACGACCCGCGCGCCCCGGGCCGCCAGGGCATTGGCCGTGTGATAGCCAAGGCCACTGTTGGCGCCGGTGACGACAGCGATGCGCCCCGTCTGGTCTGGAATGCTGGCGATCGACCAGGCCATGTTTCTCTCCCCCGTTTTCAGCCGCAGGGTCAGGTGCCGCGGACCAGTTCGTACAGAGCAACCGCCGCCGCATTGGAGACATTCAGCGACTCCATGCCCTTGATCGGCAGTTTCGCCATCGTATCGCAGCGCTCCCGCGTCAGGCGGCGCAGGCCGACGCCTTCGGCGCCAAGGACGATGGCGACCGACCCCGTGGTGTCGCATTCCGCCAGGCTCTGGCCGGCGTCGGCGTCGAGGGCGACGCGCCAGTAGCCCATCTCGCCCAATTCGTCGAGCGCGCGGGCGAGGTTGACCACGCGGACAAGGGGAATGACATCGAGCGCGCCCGAGGCGGATTTCGCCATGACGGCGGTCGCGCCCGGGGCGTGGCGGTCGGTCACGATCACGGCCCGCGCCCCGAAGGCGGCGGCCGAGCGCAGGATGGCGCCGACATTATGCGGGTCCGTCACCTGGTCGAGCACGACGACGACCGCGCGTTCGCCATCGTCGCGGGCGCAGGCCTCGTCGAGGGAAAGTTCTTCCAGTGGATCGACCTTGAGGGCGAGACCCTGATGGACCGAGCCGGCGGGCAGCATCCGCTCAAGGACGTCCCGGGGCACGCTTTCGACCGGAATGTCGCGCGCCTCGATCGCTTCCCGCAGGGCGGGCGGAAGTTCGTCCGCGCTTTCGACCGTGGTCACCAGCCGGTGGCAGCGCCGGGCCTCGTTGCCGAGCGCGGCCAGCACCGGGTGCTGGCCGTATAGCCAGAGACCGGCAT
>NZ_JBAQRT010000295.1:0-46640 GCF_049306435.1 Zavarzinia sp. | reverse complement strand
TGCGGGAAACAACCAACGGCCAATCGTGATCGTCGACGCTGATGTCCATTCAAAGCTTGAATCACAATCAGCCAGAAAGGGGAATCCATTATCTTAGCGCCTATGGGCGAAGGCCGGGATCTCGATCAGGACAGGGCGCCGGTCAGATCAGGCTTTTGGTCGCGGGCGGCAGGGCTTCGAATTCGGGCTTCCGCTTCTGCATCCGGGCGGCCAGGGCTTCCGGCATGTCGTTGCCCATGAGCATCCCGGCGTTCCAGGTCGCGATATAGTTCAGCCCATCGGCGACCGAATGGTCGCGGGTGAAATTCAGCATCTCCTTGGTGCCGGCGACGGCGAGCGGACTGTGCCCGGCGATTTCGCCCGCGATCTTGAACACGCCGGCCAGCAGCGCCTCGTGATCCTCGAACACCTCGTTCACAAGGCCGAGGGCCAGCGCCCGCTCCGCACCCAAGCGGCGCCCGGTATAGGCCAGTTCGCGCACCACGCCTTCCGGGATCAGACGCGGCAGGCGCTGCAGGGTGCCGACGTCGGCAGTCATGCCGATGTTAATTTCGGCGATCTGGATGAAGCCGTCCCGGGTCATGTAGCGCGCATCGCAAGCGGTAACGAGATCGACGCCGCCGCCGATGCAGCCGCCCTGGATCGCCACCAGCACCGGAAAGCGCATCCGCTCGATGATCGAGAAGCAATCCTGCAGCTTCAGGATCTTGCGGCGCAGCTCCTCGCGCTTGCGGGCTTCGTCGGCGATCGTGGGGGCGAGGCTGGCGAAGACCGACAGGTCCATGCCGGCGGTGAAATGCTTGCCGGTCGAGGACAGCACGGCGACGCGCACCGCCGGATCCTGCTCCAGCGTCTCGAAGATCGACTTGATCTCGCTCCAGAAGGCCGGGGTCATCGTGTTCAATTCGCCCGGGCGGTTCAGTTGCAGGTGGGCGATATGGTCTTTTACCGACAGGTCGAAGGTCTGATAGGCCATGGTTTTTCTCTCCTCGTTTTGTTTCTGGCCTAGCACGGCGGCGCGCCGATCAGAAGCCCCCCGCGAAGGGGCCTGCCGGACGCGACGTCGCCGCCACCCGGCTTGACAGCGCCAAGCGAGCGTTGCACGAAAGCGGACCGGATGAAGGAGCAAGGCGTCGTGAAGCAGCAGCGGCAGACAGAAACGATCGCGCTTCTATCGTCGAGCCCGGGCACCCGCCGGACCCTGACCGTGCACCGCTGGGGCACCCCCGGCCGCGGCCCCAAGGCCTATATCCAGACCGGGCTTCATGCCGATGAGCTGCCCGGCCTTCTCGTCGTCCAACATCTGCTGCCCCTCATCGACGCGGCGGGCGAATCCGGCGCGATTCTGGGCGAGATTCAGGTGGTGCCGACGGCCAATCCCATCGGCCTGTCGCAATATCTGTTCGGCAAGCACGCCGGCCGCTTCGAATTCGACAGTCTCGGCAATTTCAACCGCCATTACCCGGACCTCGCGACAAGCGTCGGCGATGCGGTCGCCGAGCGTCTGTCGGACGATGCCGCCGGCAATATCGACCTGATCCGCGCCGAATGCCGCCGCCAGCTCGAAGCCCGGGTGCCGAAGACCGAGGTCGAGCAGTTGCGCCTCGAATTGATGAGGCGCGCGGTCGACGCGGATATCGCCCTCGACCTGCACTGCGACGATGTCGCGGTGATGCATGTCTATCTCGGCACGCCGCTGTGGCCTTCGGCCGCCGACCTCGCCTTCGAGCTGGACGCCAGGGCCGCCCTCACCGCCGAGGTATCGGGCGGCGAGCCCTTCGACGAGGCGGTGGGCGGCATCTGGTGGCAACTCGCCCAGCGTTTCCCCGATTGCCCGATCCCGCCCGCCTGTCTGTCGGCGACGGTGGAGTTGCGCGGCGACCGCGATGTGTCCGACAGCCTCGCCACGCAAGATGCCGCCGCCCTGTTCCGCCTGTTGCAGCGGCGGGGCGTGATCGCGGGCGATCCCGGCCCCCTGCCCGCCGCCAGTTGCGACGGCACGCCCCTGTCGGGCACCGATATCCTGGAATGCCCGGTGGGCGGCGTCCTCGTTTTCCACCATGAGGCGGGCGACAGGGTCGAGGCCGGCGAGCTGATCGCCGAGATCGTCGATCCCGTCACGGGCACGCGCACGCCGCTCATCACCCGGGCGTCGGGCGTGCTCTTCGCCCGCACCGGCCATCCGCTGGCGCGGCCCGGCCTGCCGGCGGCCAAGATCGCGGGGCCGGTGCCCCTCGCCCATCGCACCGGCGCCCTGCTGACCCAATAAATCACCATAAAAACCCGAGGAGAGAGACTGTGGCGATCGACTACGACAAGATCATGAAGCTGACCTCCGGCCCCTGGACCGTCAGTTATACCGACCGCGAAACCATGCTTTATGCCCTGGGCCTCGGCATGGGGATCGACCCCTTGAATGCCAACGAGCTGCCCTTCGTCTACGAGAACGGCCTGAAGGTCCTGCCGACGCAGGCGACCGTCGTCGCCTGGGACAATACGCTGCTGGGCGATGCCGGCATCAACTTCATCATGGTCGTCCATGGCGAGGAACGCCTGAAGGTTCATGCCCCGCTGCCGGCCGAAGGCATCATCGAATGCACCGGCAAGGTCATCGGTTGCTATGACAAGGGCGCGGGCAAGGGCGCGATCGTCCTCGCGGAGAACGAGATCCGCGACAAGGCGACCGGCAAGCTGCTGATCACCCTCGGCATGACCATTTTCGCGCGCGGCGATGGCGGCTTCGGCGGCCCGGCCGGCGGTGGGCCGGAGCCCCACAAGCTGCCCGAGCGCGCCTTCGAGAAGGCGGTGGCCTACAAGACGCTGGAGTCCCAGGCCCTGATCTACCGCCTGTCGGGCGACCGCAACCCGCTGCACGCCGATCCGAATTTCGCGGCCATGGCGGGCTTCCCCCGGCCGATCCTTCACGGCCTGTGCTCTTACGGCAATGCCTGCCGGGCCGTCGTCGAAGCCTATTGCGATTTCGACCCGACCCGCGTCATCGAGTTCAACGCCCGCTTCTCCGCCCCCGTGTTCCCGGGCGAGACGCTGGAAACCCAGATGTGGCAGGACGGCGACGTCATCTCGTTCCGCACACGCATCGTCGAACGCGACGTTATCGCCATCAACAACGGCAAAGCCGTCATCAAGGCCTGATCACCATGACGCAAGCCCGCCTGCTGCCCGCCGCCACGGTCCTTCTGCTGCGCGACGGCGTGGGCGGGCTTGAAGTCTTCATGGTCCAGCGCCACCACCAGATCGATTTCGCCGGGGGCGCCCTGGTCTTCCCCGGCGGCAAGCTGGACGCGAGGGATCACGCGCCGGAGCTTCTGCCCCGCCTCGCCCCCAACCCCCTGATCGGGGCCGACCTCACGCCCTTCGCCATCGCCGCCATTCGCGAATCCTTCGAGGAATGCGGCGTGTTGCTGGCGCGGCCCGTGGGCAGCGATGCCCTCGTGGACGCAACGCGCCTGGCCGCGCTGGAAACGCGCTGGCGGGCGCCCATGGCGAAAGGCGAGATCGGCATTCTGGACATGATCGAGGCGGAGGACCTGCACCTCGCCCTCGACCGGCTGACCCGTTTTTCCCATTGGGTCACGCCCGATTTCATGCCGAAACGCTTCGATACCCATTTCTTCCTGGCGACGGCGCCGGCCGATCAGCTCGCCCTGCACGACGGCGGCGAAACCGTGGACAGCATCTGGATCAACCCGCTGGCGGCCATCGAGGACGCGGTGGCCGGCAAGCGTTCGGTGATCTTTCCGACCCGGATGAACTTGTCGGTGCTCGCCCGCGACATCACCACGGCCGGCGCCATCGCACGGGCCGCGACGAGTTCCATCGTCACGGTCAAACCCTGGCTGGAGGAGCGGCCGTCCGGTCAGGTTCTCGTGGTGCCCGCCGAAGCCGGCTACGACCGGACCGAAGCGCCGATTTCCGAATTGCGCTGAACCAACAACAACAAAGATAACGAGGGGAGTTGCTTATGTCCGAGGAATTGACGCCTGTCCTGATCGGTGTCGGCCAGATCACCCAGAAGGATGTCGAGCCGCGCGAGGCCAAGGGCCCGATCGAGATGATGGCCGCCGCCGCCCGTCTCGCCGCCGACGACGCGGGGCTCACGCCGGAACAGCTCGCCGCCATCGACCGGCTGGCGGTCGTCCGCTTCATGTCGGGCAATTACGCCGACCCGGTCGGCAATCTGGCCGACCTTCTGGGCGCCCATCCCGCCGACCGCCAGCACACGGCGGTGGGCGGCAACTCGCCCCAGATGCTGGTGAACGAGACCGCCGAGAAGATCGCCAAGGGCACCTGCAAGCTCGCCCTGCTGTCGGGCGTCGAGGTGCTGTCAACCATCACCAGGGCGCAGCGGATGGGCATCGACCTGCCCTATGGCCAGATCACCCTGACCGAGGAAGACCGCAACGGCTCCCTCCCCACCGAGCTGGCCCATGGCATGTTCCCGCCGGTCAACGTCTATCCGATGTTCGAGAATGCGCTGCGCGCCAAGCGCGGCCGCAGCCTGAAGGCCCATCTCCTGAAGATCGGCGAATTATTCGCGCCCTTCACCAAGGTCGCGGCGCAGAACCCCCTCGCCTGGTTCCCGATCGAGCGCAGCGCCGAGGAACTGGCGACGCCGACCGCCAAGAACCGCTTCGTCGGCTATCCCTACACCAAGCTGGTCAATGCGATCATGGAGGTCGACCAGTCGGCCGCCGTCATCATGACCTCGGTCGCGGAGGCGAAGCGCCTGGGCGTGCCCAAGGACAAATGGGTCTATCTGCACGGCTGCGCCGACGCCAAGGACCATTGGTTCGTGCTGGAGCGGGTGAATTACCACTCCAGCCCGGCGATTTCCCGTGTCGGCCGCGAAGCCTTCGCCATGGCCGGCAAGACCGTCGCGGACATGCGCCACTTCGACATCTATTCCTGCTTCCCCTCGGCGGTGCAGATCGCCAAGCAGGAACTGGCCCTGCCGGAAGTCGACGACATTCCCCTGACGGTGACCGGCGGCCTGCCCTATTTCGGCGGGCCGGGGAACAACTACGTCATGCATTCCATCGCCGAGATGGCCCAGCGCCTGCGGGCGCACCCGGGCGACTACGGCCTCGTCACCGCCAATGGCTGGTATGTGACCAAACATTCCGCCGGCATCTATTCGACGGAAGCGCCCTCGAAGCCCTTCGCCCGCAAGGATCCCGCCCTCTATCAGGCCGAGATCGACACCGAGCCGAAGCCCGCCATCGCGCTGGAGCCGCAAGGCAGTGCGAAGATCGAGACCTATACCGTCGTCCATGGCCGCGACGGCGCGCCCTATATGGCGATCGTCATCGGCCGGCTGGACGACGGCAGCCGCTTCGTCGCCAACACGCCGTCGGATGCCGACGTCTTCGACCTGCTGCTCGACGGCGAAGCCATCGGCCGCAAGGGCAAGGTCACCACGTCGGGCGGGCAGAACAGCTTCGATCCGCGATAGGCCGGGCCGTCACGAGACCCCGGCCTTCGCCGGGGTGACGAAATTTCAGCGGCGTCGTCCCGGCGAAGGCCGGGACCTCGAAACGGAAGAGGCTCTACTGCGCGACCATGCCCGGCATCCCGCCCATGCCCTGCAGCATCATCTGCATCGGCATGACCTGGGTGCCCGGCGGCACGCGGAACCGGGACGGGTCCTGCGGACCGAGGGCGACATGGGTCGCGGTCAGGATGTAGGTCTTGCCCTGATCAACCGCCTCGGAATAGAGGAGGACATTGTCCGGGGTCAGGCAGACCTTGGATTCCGCCCGGTCCTTGCCCAGGGTGCCGACCGCGTCGTAATAGGTGCAATTGTGCCCCGCGATGGTCTTGCTGCCGATCGGGGTCAGGGTGACGTCGCCTTCGGTCATCATCTGCTGCGGGCTCATACCGGCGGCGGGGCCAGCCATGCCGGGCAGCGGGTCGTTCATGTCCATCTCGAACGCCATCTTCATCGGCGCCGTCATCAGGACCGTCGTCTTGTTGGTATGCAGGTTCATCAGGCCGATCATGGCCTGGCCCTGTTCATTCATCTCGACCCGCATGATGCCGGCGTGATGGGCCATGTTCATGACCTGGCCGCCCGGCTGCACCTGATAAGTGACGGCGTAATCGACCTTGGGCAGGGGCAGCGGATCGGCAAACGCGGGCGCGGCACCAAGGGCGGCAAGCGCGGCGGCGATAAGAATAGGGCGTCGCATGGTATCTCCTCCATCCGGGCCGCCAGGCTTGGGCGCCCTTATGTAGATCAAAGCCGCCAGCGCCCGCTTGTTCCCGGTCACTGGCCCGGGATCGCCCCCATGCCGCCCATCATCCGCGACATGTCCATGACCTGCGTGCCCGGCGGCGCGGCGAACAGCGCCGGATCCTGCGGCCCGATCTCGACCGCGGTCGCCGTCAGGGTGATCGTGCGTCCCTGATCCTTCGAGACGGATTCCAGCATGACATTGTCCGGCGTCAGGCACACCAGCGAATGCACTGGCTCGCCGGTGCCGGCGCCGCAGATGGCGTCATAGACAGTGCAGGTCAGGCCGGCGATCACCTTGGTGCCGAGGGCTTGCGGCTTCACGCTGATATCGGTGGCGAGGCTGGCGCCGCTGTCCTTGAAGGACATGCCGGGCATCCGCTCGCGCATGTCCATCCGCATGGCCATGCCCTGGGTCAGCATCAGCATGGCCTGCGCGGCGGGATCGATGATGATCGTCGCCGCCTCGCCCTCGCTCGACGTATCGATGCGGATCCTCGAGGCGTGATGCGCCATGCGCATGGTCTCGCCATCCGGCTGCAGGATATAGGTCGCGACGTAATCGACCCGGGGGGCGAGAAGATCCCGCGCCGCCGCCCCCGCGACGGGCGGGAACAGGGCAAGGGCGGCAAGAAGAAGGGAGGCGGAGCGACGCATGAATCACCTGCGCGAATCGGACCCAGTCAGCCTGTCACATCGCCCCCGCCCGGTCGGTGACGGCCGTCACGTCCACGGCCGCGACGTCATTGCCTTGTCCTTGCGCGGGCCTTACGCGCGGGGCAGTCTTGGCGACAAAATGACAAATCGTCGGCCCGGCCGGCGAGCGGAGGAGAGACAAGTGACCGATCAGCCCCTGTTCGATACCCTGCTGCGCGAAGTGCCCAGCCCCTATTACCGGCCGGAGCATCGCAGCTTCCGCGAGACCCTGCGCAAATGGGTCGAGGCGGAAATCGCGCCCCATGTCGATGAATGGGACGAGGCCGGCGGCTTCCCGCGCGCGCTTTACGCCAAGGCATCCGAGATCGGCCTGCTCCGCCTCGGCTTTCCCGAGGCTTACGGCGGGATCGAGGATACCGACCTGTTCCACATGATCATCGCGACCGAGGAACTGGCGAGGGCCGGCAGCGGCGGCCTGATCGCCAGCCTGATGAGCCATGGCATCGGCGCGCCGCCCATTGCCGCCCTCGGCAGCGACGAGATGAAGGCGCGGGTGCTGCCCGCCATCCTGAACGGCGAGAAGATTTCGGCCCTCGCCATCACCGAACCCTCCGGCGGCTCCGATGTCGCCAACCTGAAAACGACGGCAAGGCGCGAGGGCGACGATTACATCGTCAATGGCGAGAAGGTCTTCATCACATCCGGCATCAGGGCCGATTACATCACGACGGCGGTGCGGACCGGCGGCAAGGGCTTCGGCGGCATTTCGCTTCTCCTCATTGACACCAGCCTGCCGGGCATCACCCGCACGCCCCTGAAGAAAATGGGCTGGTGGATGTCCGATACCGCCGCCATCCATTTCGACGATGTGCGCGTGCCGGCGGAAAACCTGATCGGCCCGGAGAATGCCGGCTTCCTCGGCATCGTGCGCAATTTCAACGGCGAGCGTATCGCCCTCGCCGCCGGGGCCAATGCCTTCGCCCGCGTCGCCCTTGAAGAATCCCTGGCCTGGGCCCGGCAGCGCATGACCTTCGGCAAGCGCCTCGCCGATCATCAGGTGATCCGCCACAAGATCGTCGACATGGCCCAGCGCGTCCACGCCACCCAATGCATGCTGGAAAATCTCGCCTGGCGCATCGAACAGGGCGATGCCCCCGTCGCCGAGATCTGCATGTTGAAGAACCAGGCCACCACCACCATGGAATTCTGCGCCCGCGAGGCGATGCAGATCCTGGGCGGCGCCGGTTACATGCGCGGCGTGAAGACCGAACGCATCTACCGCGAGGTGCGGGTGAATGCCATCGGCGGCGGCTCGGAAGAAATCATGCGCGACCTCGCCGCGCGGCAGCTGGGGCTGTAGACTGGTTCAACTCTCGTCGTCCCGGCGCAGGCCGGGACCTTTGGACGAGAAGGCGCCCTTACTTGCGCCAGATCCCGGCCTGCGCCGGGATGACGACTATTGAGGTTGGTCAGGGGAATGTGGTCTTGCGTCCATCACTGGTGATTTTCGACTGCGACGGCGTCCTCGTCGATTCCGAGGGCATCGCCAACCAGGTCCTGGCCGAGGCGGTGACCCGTCTCGGGCACGACATGGACGAAGCCGGTAGCCGGCGCGAATTCGTCGGCCTGTCGATGACATCGGTGATGGCCCGGATCGAGGCGATGACCGGCGCCGCCCTCACCCCCCGATGGCTGCCCGAAGTGCAGGCGATCACCCATGCCCGTTTCCGGGAAACCCTTGCCGCCGTGCCCCATGTCGGGCCGGCGGTCGAGGCGGTGCAGGCGGCCGGCATCGCCACCTGCGTCGCCTCCTCGGGCACGCCGGACAAGATGGCGCTGACCCTCGGCCTGACCGGCCTTGCCCCCCTCTTCGCCGGCCGGCTGTTTTCCGCCGTCGAGGTGACGCGGGGCAAACCGGCGCCCGACCTGTTCCTTCACGCCGCCGCGCGCATGGGCCATGACCCGCATGCTTGCGTCGTCGTCGAGGACAGCGTGCCGGGCGTCACCGGCGCGGTCGCCGCCGGGATGCGCGCCCTCGGCTTTTCGCGCGAGACCGATGCCGCCCTGCTGCGCGCGGCCGGTGCCGAGGTTTTCGACGACATGCGGCAATTGCCCGCCCTGATCGGACTGACATCATGAGCAAGAACGAGAACATCAAGGTCACCTGGCGCGGCGGCACCGACGCCTGGGAATGCGACCAGATGGGCCATATGAACGTGCAGTTCTACGGTGCCAAATTCGACGAGGCGGAAGCGGTGCTGCTCGCCCGCCTCGGCCTTGGCGAGGGCGAGCCGCACACGCGGGCGGAACAGATCGTCTTTCGCAAGGAGTCCCGCGTCGGCGCCGCGCTCTGGATCGAAAGCGCGGTCATCGGCGTCGACCATGCGGGCGATGCCCTGCGCCTGCGCCATGTCATGTATCATTCGCCCAGCGCCGCCGTCGCCGCCACCATCGATGTCACCATCGGCCATCTGCCCCCCGCCGTCATGCGGGCGGGCGAAGCGGCCCTGGTCGCGCCGGCCGAGCTGGGCGCCCCCGACCTGCCCGAGCCCGTGGCGGCGCTCGACGGCGTCTCGCTGGAGCGCGCCCGCGCCCTCGGCCTCATCGAGACCGGGGTCAGCATAGTAAAGCCCGACGAATTGCGCGCCGGCGCCATGTTCGGACGCCGCGCCTTCATCGGCCGCCTGTCCGAGGCCGTCGGCCATCTGATCGCGTCGGAGGACACCGCGGCCGAGGCCCTGCGCGCGCGCCACATCGGCTCCGCCGCCCTCGACTATCGCATCCGCTGGTCGGGGCCGCTGGCGGCCAGTGATGTCGTCGTGCTGCGCTCCGGCGCTTCGGGCACCGTCGGGCGCACTTTACGCTTCTTCCACTGGATGCTGAACGAGCGGACCGGCGAGCCGGTCGCCACCGTCGAGATCATCGCCGTCTATTTCGACATGAAGGCGCGAAAGGCGATCCCGGTACCCGACATCATCCTGAAACTGTTCGAGGGCCGCACCGTCGCCTGGCCGGGCTGACGCGAATCTAGTCTCGTCGGCGTCGGGGATCGAGCGCGCCGGCGAATGTGTTCAGGGCGGAGGTCGCCGCCGCGGTCAGCGGATTGTCGGCGGCGTTCTGCGCCAGGGTCTGGAGCTGGGCCTCGGTCGCGGCCATGGCCTTCGCCGCCGTCGCCGCGACGGGGGCCGGCTTTCGCTCCCGAAGGCCGAGGACGATGGCCGGGGCGACGAACAACGCGCCCGTGATCGCGGCGGCGAGACCGTCGCCGATCAGCGGCCGAAGCGCCTGGAACAGGGCGAAGCCGAGAAAGCCCGCCCCGATCAGGGTCAGTCCGGCCAGCAGCATCGCCCGGGCATAGGTCCTCTCCATGGCCTCCATCCTCGTCATCCACCGCGCCATTTCGCCCGAAACCGGGCGCGGCGCCAAGGGGGATCAGGATGTCGCCGCGACCTCGCGCCGACGGCGGCGCAGCGTCACCCGCCCTTTCCGCTTGTAGCCCCAGAGGATGATGCCGGTCACCGACAGGGTGGCCACCACCAGCCCCATGACGGCGATCAGGATCCGCCCGGGGAGGCCGATGATCTGGCCCGAGTGCAGTGGGAATTGCAGTTGCAGGAAGATGTCGCCCGCCGTGCCCCGGCCGGGCAATTCGGTCAGCAGCGGGTCCCCCGTCGCATCGTCGAGATAGATCCTGGCGGCGCCGAGGCCGGGGCCATGTTCTTCCTCGCCGACGACGATCAGCCAGGCGCGGAACTGGCCGAAGTGATAGGCGCCGAGCGCCCGGCCCGGCTCGCCTTGCGCCGCCGCGACCTCCACGCCCCGGGCCATGGCTTCGTCGAAGCCGAGCGCGGGCGGCGAGACTTTCTCGGTGAAGCGCGGCATCCCGATCTCGAGGGGCGATGGCGACAGAGGTGTCACCAGCGACAGCAGGGGCCGGAACACCTCGTACTGAAGATTCATGGCGATGCCGCTGAGCGCCAGCATGGCCAGCAGCAGCCAGGACCACAGCCCGCCCGCCCGGTGCAGATCGAGATTTCGGCGATAGGAACCCGCGCCCCTCTTGAGACCGAAGGCCGGCCGCCAGTTGGCGAAGAACGGCCGCCCCTTGGGAAAGGTCAGAACAGCGCCGACGAAACAGTCGAAGAACCAGAAGATCGCGATCAGGCCCATCAGCCAGACGCCCCAGCGCTCGGGCAGCGACAGGGAATAGTGGAAAACATAGAGGAAGGGGATCAGGTTTTCCGCCGAGAAGCAGCAGGCGCCGAAATTCCGCGCGCCCAGGATCTCGCCGGTCGCGGGATCGACGAAGATCTGGTTGATCGTCTCGTCCTTGCCCTCGCGCGGCTCGGCCCACAGCGAGACCGGCGCGCCAGCATGGTCGGGCAGACTGGCACCGTCGATGAAAATGTCGGGATAGACCGTCTCGACCCGGGCGACCAGATCCCGCAAGGGCAGGGCCGGTCCTTCAGTGCTGGCGGCGTAGAAGCCAGGGTTCAGTCCTTCGTCGATTTCATGATTGAAGGCGATGACGCTGCCGGTGATGCCCGACAGCGCCAGGAAGGCCGCGATGCCGAGGCCGACATAGCGATGAAGGAGAAGAAGCGCCTTCCGCATGGCCGTCAGAACGTGTAGCCGACGGTCAGTCGCGCCTCGGTCGGCGCGCCGGGCAGGACATAGAAGTCGCTGTAGGAGCCGACATAATACTCCTCGTCGAACAGATTCATCACGTTGAGACGGGCATGGAAGGGCCCTTCCTCGTAGGACAGGGCGGCATCGACCAGCGTGTAGGCCGGCAGCTTGAAACTGTTGGACAGCGTGCCTTCCTGTTCCGTGTAATGCCGAACGCCGAGACCGAAGCCGAGGCCTTCGAGCGGCCCCTCCTGCAGCCTGTAATGCGCCCAGCCGCTGACCATATGGGGCGGCACGTTGCGCATCGCGTCGCCGACCTTGGTCGGGTCCTCGTCGTCGGTCACTTCCGTGTCGGTGTAGGAATAGGAACCGATCAGATCCAGCCCGTCGAGCGGCGACCAGCGCAGGTCGAGTTCGACGCCCCGGCTGCGCTCCTCGCCGGTGACGGCGTAGAAGCCGAGGCCGGTGTCGGAAGCGACATTCTGCCGGGTGAGCTGATAGACGGCGAAAGTGCCGCCCAACGTGCCATCTGTGCTATCGGCCTTCAGGCCGATTTCGTAGTTGGTGCCGGTCTCGGGCTCGGCATTGGGGCCACCAATCGAGCCGACCGGGGTGCTCGGTTGCGGGCGGAAGGATTCGGCGTAATTGGCATAGACGGCGAAGCCCGGCGTGAATTCCCAGGTGGCGCCGACTTTCGGGCTGAACTTGTCATCGTCGGATTTGTCGCCGCTCTCGTCGGCCTTGGCCCGGTCGAAGCGCCCGCCGAGGGTGAGCGTCACCGTGTTCCAGCGGATCTGGTCCTGCAGATAGACGCCGAGGGCATCGAGCTCGGAACTCGAGGGCGAGGTCAGCGGCTGCGCCGGCAATGTACCGTTATAGACCGGGTCATAGGCATCGATGAAGGACATCGCCGAGAAGTCGGAGCCGATCGAGTCTTCCTGATAGCGTGTATAGTCGACGCCGAGGGCGATGAAATGGCCGAGCGGTCCGGTGGCGAAACGCGCCTCGGCGGCGGTGTCCGTGTTGAAGATCGTCCATTCCGCGTCGCGGGCGTAAACGAAGCGCAGGATCGTGCGGTCATCCGGATAATACATCCAGGGATAGAGGATGTTGCGCCACCGAGACTCGAACCAGTTCATGCGCAGGGACTGGCGGACGGCGAAAGTCTCGTCGAATTCGTGACGGAATTCATAGCCGATGCGCTTCGTCTCGGTAACCACGGACTCGGGCACATCCGGCTCGCCCAGATTGCGGTCGAGCGGGATCTGGCCATAAGGACTGGGCAGCACCGTGCCGATGGCGGGCAGGGTCGGCGCCCCCTCGTCCCACGACTTGCTGTAGGTCGCGAGCAGGGTGAGCGAGGTGCGGTCGTTCGGCTTCCAGGTCAGCGATGGCGCGACCAGCACCCGTTCGGACGGATCGACATCCTCGATGAAGCTGGCGTCCGAGCCGCCAAGGAACAGAAACCGGCCATAGAGCGTGCCATCGGCGCTGAGCAGCGCGCCCGCGTCGATGCTGGCCTGATGGTCGCCCTGGCTGCCCACCGTCGTCTCGATGGTGGCGAAAGTGTCGGGCACCGGCCGCTTGCTGGTGAGATTGACCATGCCGCCGAGCGAACTCGCGCCATAAAGCGTGGACGCCGGACCGCGCACCACCTCGACCCGGTCGAACAGGAACAGGTCGAGCGCGCCACCAACGCCATAGCCGTTGGTCAGCCCGTCGATATAGATCGAGTCGTCGGCGTCGAAGCCCCGGATTCGGACATATTCCCAGCCATAGTAATAACCGCCGGGCATGACGCCGGCGGCATTGCGCAGCACATCGGTCAGGCTGCGGCTGCCCTGATCGTCCATCAGCTGGCGCGTCAGCACCAGGGTCGACTGCGGCGTCTGCAAGGTGCCGGCCGGGCTCTTGGCCGCCGTCGCGGCCAGGGGCGCGCGATAGCCCTGGCCGCCGTCCGTCGCCTCCGGCGCCACGGTCTCACCTTCGACCGTCACCGTGGGCAGGATCGCCGTCTCGCCCTGCCCCTCACCCGTGGTCTGGCCGAAAGCGGCCCCTGCCACCGCCAGCGCCGACAACGCCACCATCGGGCCGAACAGACCCACACCCCGAACCGAAGACATGCAACCCCCGACAGAAGGAATGACCCCGCGCCCCAGCGGGTCCTGGTCAGGAGATTATGCTATTGCGTCTGATTCTCATTATTGAATAATGCGATTGCCCGCGATGGCTCGTAAGGCCTCCCCCTTCCCTCTTTTCAGGGCGGGAAACACATCCAATATCAGGGGAAGTCCCCTTCTCTCCGGCCCCCGCGGCCGCCGCCGAAAGCCGATCCATGATGTCCGCCCCTGCCAGCACCGAACGGCTGACCGTCTGTCCGCATTGCGCCGCCGTCAACCGCCTGCCCAAGGACAAGCCCGCCACCGAGGGTCGCTGCGGCCAGTGCCATCAGGCCCTGTTCGACGGCCACCCGGCCGAAGCCACCACCGCCGCCTTCGAGCGCCAGATCGCCCGCAGCAGCCAGCCGGTTCTCGTCGATGTCTGGGCGCCCTGGTGCGGCCCCTGCCGCATGATGGGTCCCGCCTTCGCCGCCGCCGCCCCGCGCCTGGAGCCCGCCATCCGCCTTCTCAAGCTGAACAGCGACGCCGAGCCCGAACTCTCCACCCGCCTCGGCATCCGCAGCATCCCCACGATGCTGCTCTTCGTCGGCGGCAAGCGCGTGGCGCAGGTCTCGGGCGCCATGCGCACGGAACAGATCGTGAGCTGGGTGCGGCAGGAGATGGCGGGGGCGTGAGGGTTTCTAGAGAACGCCCTCGATATCGGTACGCGAGAAATCATCCCCAACGAAGAGCAGGCGGCAGGACTGCTCCCTTGCCAACTCATAGGCGAAACAGTCGCCAAAGTTGAGCCCGGCTGGATGCACCCCTTTGCCCCAGCGCTCATAGGCTTCGGCAACCCGCAATGCCGAGGCTTTCGTCACGCTGATGACGTCGAAGCCCAGGCCGTCGATCAGCCGAAACATCTCGTCCCCTATATGGCGCCTCCCGGCGACGATCAAAGCCTCGACGACCGTGCCGGCCGAGATCAGGAGGCGATCCTCACTTTCGAGGGCTGAGATGCAGCCCTCCGATTCCGATTCAGCCAGCAACACCGCCATGAGAGCCGACGTATCGACCACGATCATCGCGGCAAACCGTCGTCGCCATAGAGGTCGTCCTGACTACGCGCGGCACTCGCCCCGAGCAGAGCCTTGCCCGCCGCTGCATCACGCGCGGCCTCCATCAACACCCGGCGCGTAGCCCGGTCAGGCACCGCCATCACGGGCACGAGCCGAACGGCGGCGTGGCCGTGACGGGTCAGGACAATATCCTCTCCCGCCTCCGCCCTGCGGACGAGTTCGGTCAATTGCCCTTTGGCTTCAGTCACGGACACACGCATGGGCATTCTTTCCGGCTGCGTATCAACGAATACTCGCTATCCATTATGGACCAATCACTGGTCCATTTCAACAGAGAGCGCCACTTTCGACGAGGTTTCGCGCATCCTGTGCTTTCCGTTGCCCAGCAGTACCTATCAATACCCCGCGTGGTGGGCGAACCAGGCCGGCATGGGGCATACGCAGAGCTCAGCCTGGTAAAGCGCAGGGTGGAAAGCCACGGAACTCGACCTCAAGGGGCCGACGGGTGACATTCCGATATTTCGGCAGCGAAACCGCCGGCCTCGACGAGGGGCCGGAAAAAGCCAGTGGCTACCGTATGAAAGCCTGTTTGCGGAATTCCATGGAATGCCTCGTGACCAGCGAGCGATGGCGTCACTTGTTCTCGGAAAACGAACTGGTTACGGCGAGAAAGAGATTGGCGAAATTGGGCCTGCAGGTGCCCGGGTGACATCCACAACCAAGCCCCCCAAAACGAAAAAGGCCGGCGGGTCGCCCCGCCGGCCTTTCCGTTTCTACCCCCGAGGTTACTCGGCGGCGGCGGCGAGTTTCGCCGTCTGGTAGAAGGTCTCGCCCTTGGCCGCCATGTCGCGGAGGAGCTGGGGCGGGGTGTAGCGCTTGCCGTATTTGGCCGCGAAGGTGTCACACTGTTTGACGAACTCGGCAACGCCGACGCGGTCGATCAGCGACAGCGGGCCGCCGGTCCAGGGCGCGAAGCCCCAGGCCAGGATCGAGCCGACGTCGGAATCGCGGACGTCGGTGGTCACACCTTCCTCGACGCAGCGCGCCGCTTCCACCGCCTGCCGGAACAGGAGACGGGTGCGGATTTCCTTGATCAGCTCGGGCGTGCCTTCGGTGATCTTCACCGGGGCGAGCTCGGCGAGGCCGGACCACAGGTACTTCTTGCCGTCGGCCGGGTATTCGTAGAAGCCCTTGCCGTTCTTGCGGCCATAGCGGCCGAGCTTCACCACCATGGTCTCGACGATGTCGTCGGCCGGGGTGGCTTCATAGGCATCGCCCAGGTCCTTCCGGGTCTGGGTACGCACCTTGTGGCCAAGGTCGAGAGCGACGTCGTCGTTCATCTCGAGCGGGCCGCGCGGCATGCCCGTGGCGCGGCCGACATTGTCGATGATGGCGGGGGCGATGCCTTCCGCCAGCATCTCGATGCCTTCGTTGACATAGGTGCCGAAGCAGCGGCTGGTGTAGAAGCCGCGGCTGTCGTTGACGACGATCGGGGTCTTGCGGATCTTCTTGACGTAATCCATCGCGACCGCGAGGGCGCGCTGGTCCGTCTTCTTGCCCATGATGATCTCGACCAGCATCATCTTGTCGACGGGCGAGAAGAAGTGGATGCCGATGAAGCTCTCCGGCCGGACCGAGGCCTCGGCGAGGCCCGAGATCGGCAAGGTGGAGGTGTTGGAGGCATAGATCGAGGTCGCGGGGATCACGGCCTCGGTCTTCTTCGTCGCTTCCGCCTTCACGTCGCGGTTCTCGAACACCGCCTCGATCACCAGGTCGCAGCCGGCGAGGTCGGCGTGATCGGCGGTCGGCGTGATCAGGGCGAGGTGCTTTTCCTTCTTTTCCGGCGTCGACTTGCCACGGGAAATGGCCTTGTCGAGCAGGTTGGTCGAATAGGCCTTGCCCTTTTCGGCGGCTTCGATGGTCTGGTCGAGCAGCACGCATTCGATGCCGACGGCGGCCGAGACATAGGCGATGCCCGCGCCCATCATGCCGGCGCCGAGAATGCCGAGCTTTTTCACCTCGGTCGCGGGCTGGCCCTGCGGCCGGCGCACGCCCTTGTTCAGCTCCTGCATGGAGATGAACAGGGTACGGATCATGTTACCCGCGGTCGGATCGAGCAGCAGCGAGACGAAGTAACGGGTCTCGATGCGAAGGCCCGCCTCGAAAGGCACCTGCAGGCCCTCGTAGACGCAGGACAGGATCGCCTTGATCGCCGGATAATTGCCGTAGCTTTCCTTGTGCGACATGGCGATGCCGCCCATCATGGTCTGGGCGCCGCCGGGCGAATAGACCGCGCCGCCGGGGACCTTGAACTTCTTGTCGTCCCACGGCTGGGCGTTCAGCGGCGTGCCGAGGAGATATGCCTTGGCCCGGGCCAGCAGCTGATCGGCCGGCACGACCTCGTTGACGATGCCTTCCGCCAGCGCCTTTTTCGGGTCGAGTTCCTTGCCCTGCAGGAGCAGCGGCAGGGCCTTGGCGAGGCCGATGATGCGCGGCAGGCGCTGGGTGCCGCCGGCGCCCGGCAGCAGGCCGACCTTCACTTCCGGAAGGCCCAGCTTGGTCTTCGGATTGTCGGCGGCGATGCGGTAGTGGCAGGCCAGGGTGATTTCCAGACCACCGCCCAGCGCGGTGCCGTTGATCGCGGCGACGAAGGGCTTGCCGGCCGTTTCGTAACGCCGGAAGATCTTCTGCAGCGCGCCCGAATTCTCGGTCAGGGCCTTGGCGTCCTTGGGGCCGAAGGCGGTCTTCACCAGCATGTCGAGATCGGCGCCGGCCAGGAAGGCATCCTTGGCCGAGGTGATGATCACGCCCTTGACGGCGGGATCGTTGATCGCCTTCTCGGTCGCCTCGGCGAAGTCCTTGATCGAGGACTCGTTCAGCACGTTCATCGAACGGCCGGCCATGTCCCAGGTGATGGTGGCGATGCCGTCGGCGTCGACGTTGTAATTGATGTTGTTGCTCATGGCTTCAATCCCGACGATCAGACGCGCTCGATGATGGTGGCGATGCCCATGCCGGCACCGACGCAAAGGGTGATCAGGGCGGTGTTGAGATCGCGGCGCTCCAGCTCGTCGAGCACGGTGCCGAGGATCATGCCGCCGGTCGCGCCGAGGGGGTGGCCCATGGCGATGGCGCCGCCGTTCACGTTCATCTTGTCGTGCGGAACATCCAGCGCCTGCATGAAGCGCAGCACGACGGCGGCGAAGGCTTCGTTCAGCTCGTAGAGATCGATATCGGTCGGCTTCATGCCGGCGCGCTTCAGGGCACGTTCGGCGGCGGCCGAAGGACCGGTCAGCATGATCGAGGGTTCGGAGCCGATCGAGGTGAAGCTGCGGATCTTGGCGCGCGGGCGGATGCCGGCATCGGCGGCGGCTTCCCTGGTGCCGACCAGAACGGCGGAAGCGCCATCGACGATACCCGAGGAGTTACCGGCGTGATGAACGTGGTTCACCTTCTCGACTTCCGGGTAACGCAGCTGGACGACGCCGTCGAAAGCCATCTCGCCGAACATGGCGAAGGACGGCTGCAGCGAGGCGAGCGACTGCATGGTCGCGTCCGGGCGCATGTGCTCGTCATGGTCGAGGATGGTCAGGCCGTTGATGTCCTTCACCGGCACGACCGAATTCTTGAAATAGCCGTTCTTCCAGGCGTGCGCGGCGCGCTTCTGGCTTTCGATGGCATAGCCATCGACGTCATCGCGCGAGAAGCCGTATTTCGTCGCGATCAGGTCGGCCGAAATGCCCTGCGGCGCGAAATAGGACTTGAAGGCGATCTGCGGATCCATCGGCCAGGCGCCGCCCGAGGTGCCCATGGGCACGCGGCTCATGGATTCGACGCCGCCACCGATCGACATCGGGCTCTGGCCCGACATGACCTGCGCCGCCGCCATGTTGGTGGCTTCGAGGCCGGAGGCGCAGAAGCGGTTGACCTGCACGCCGGCGGTGGTTTCCGCGTAATCGGCGTTGAGGACGGCGATGCGGGCGATGTCCGCGCCCTGCTCGCCCACCGGCTCGACGCAGCCGAGCACCACGTCCTCGACCATCGAGGTATCGAGGTTGTTACGGTCGCGCACCGCCTTCAGGACGGTGGTGGCGAGGTGCAGGGCGGTCACCTCGTGCAGCGAGCCGTCCTTCTTGCCCTTGCCGCGCGGCGTGCGCACCGCGTCGAGGATATATGCGTCGGCCATTGTGTCTCTCCTCAATTGAGTTTCTGCTGTCTCTGTTGTTTGCTCGTCATCCCGGCGAAGGCCGGGATCTTCCGCGGGTGGAGGTCCCCTTGTCGAGAGGTCCCGGCCTTCGCCGGGACGACGCGGCAATGTTTGCGGCAGCCGGTCACAGCATCCGGCTGATCAGTTCCTTCATGATTTCGTTGGTGCCGCCGTAGATCTTCTGGATGCGGCCGTTCACGAACATCTGCGCGATCGGATATTCCATCATGTAACCATAGCCGCCATGCAGCTGCAGGCACTCGTCGACGATCTTGCACTGCAACTCCGAGCACCACCACTTGGCCATGGCGGCGGTCTGGACATCGAGTTTTTCCTCGACCAGCAGTTCGATGCAATGGTCGACGAAGACGCGGGCGATGCGAGCTTCGGTCGCCGCCTCGGCCAGCTTGAAGCGGGTGTTCTGGAAGCTGAACACCGGCTTGCCGAACGCCTGGCGTTCCTTGGTGTATTTGATCGTCAGCTCGATCGCCTTTTCCACCGTCTTGATCGCGGTGACAGCGATCTGCAGACGCTCGGCCGGCAGTTGCTGCATCAGCTGGATGAAGCCCTGGCCTTCCTCGCTGCCGAGAAGATTGGTCATCGGCACGCGGACTTCATCGAAGAACAGCTCCGACGTGTCCTGCGCCGCCATGCCCACCTTGTCGAGGTTGCGGCCGCGGCGGAAGCCTTCGGCCTCGTCGGTCTCGACGATGACCAGCGAGGTGCCATGGGCACCCTTGCTCGGATCGGTCTTGGCGACGACGATGATCAGATTGGCCAGCTGGCCATTGGTGATGAAGGTCTTCTGGCCGTTGACGACATAGTGGTTGCCGTCCTTCTTGGCGGTCGTCCGCACGCCCTGCAGGTCGGAGCCGGCGCCCGGCTCGGTCATGGCGATGGCGCCGATCAGCTCGCCGGTGGCGAGGCGCGGCAGCCAGCGCTGGCGCTGCTCCTCGGTGCCATAGGTGTAGATATAGGGGGCGACGATGTCGGAATGGAGCGAGAAGCCGGGGCCCGAGGTGCCCGCTTCGATCTGGGCTTCCATCAGCATGGCGGAAGCGCGGAAATTGAGGCCCGAACCGCCGTATTCCGGCGGCATGGTGGCGCAGAGGAGACCGGCTTCACCCGCCTTTTCCCATGCTTCCCTGTCGATGACGCCCTGTTCGGCCCAGCGTGCGTTGTGGGGTACGCATTCGCGCTCGAAGAACTTCAGCGCGTTGTCATACACCATCCGGTCTTCTTCACTGAGCTTCAGTGCACGTTCGAACATGACGTCTCTCTCCTCTGCCAGGTTGTTTTCATTTCGTTGAAGCCGGGCATTCCGCCCGGCTCCCCGTTCCCTTGTTCCTGTCGGGGAAGACGGCGCTGGCCACACCGCCTCCCCCTCCTCTCCTCCGCTTGAGCGGTGATCAGAAGTTGGCCGCGTCGAGGGCCATGATCGTGTCGGCGCCGGTCGACAGCTTCGCCAGCAGCGAGGCGGTGTCGGGCACGATGCGGGCGATGAAGAAACGCCCGACGATCAACTTGTTGTCGTGGAATTCGGTCGCCGTGCCGGCGGCCTTGGCCTCGATCGCCACCTTGGCCATCAGCGACCACATGTAGGCGAGGACCTGGATGCCGAAGAGATGCATGTAGTCGACCGAGCCCGCGCCGGCATTATCCGGGTTGGCGAGCGCGTTCTGCATGAACCACATGGCGCCGTCGCGCAGGTCGTTGGTGGCCGCGCGCAGACCGTCGACGAAGGGCTTCAGCTCGGCGCTGCCTTCGTTGTCGGCGAGGAACTTCTCGACTTCGCCGATATAGGCCATCAGGCCGCGGCCGCCGTTCTGGCCGAGCTTGCGGCCGACGAGGTCGAGCGCCTGCACGCCGTTGGCGCCTTCGTAGATCTGGGTGATGCGGGCGTCGCGAACGAACTGCTCCATCCCCCATTCCTTGATGTAGCCATGGCCGCCGAAGACCTGCTGGGCATTGACCGCGGACTCGAAGCCCTTGTCGGTCAGGTAACCCTTCACGACCGGCGTCACCAGGGCGACGATGTCGTCATTGGCTTCGCGCACCGAAGCATCGGGATCGCGGTGGGCGAGATCGATCTTCAGGCCGGTCCACAGGTAGAAGGCGCGGGCGCCCTCGACGAAGGCACGGATCGACAGCAGCATCCGGCGCACGTCCGGGTGGACAATGATCGGATCGGCCGGCTTCTCGGGGAACTTGGTGCCCGAGATCGAGCGCATCTGCAGGCGCTCCTTGGCATAGGCCGCCGCGTTCTGATAGGCCACTTCGGCCTGGGACAGGCCCTGCACGCCGACGCCGAGACGGGCCGCGTTCATCATGGTGAACATGGCGCGCAGACCCTTGTGGGCCTCGCCGATCAGGAAGCCGGTCGCGCCGTCGTAATTCATCACGCAGGTCGCGTTGGCGCAGATGCCCATCTTGTGTTCGATGTTGCCGGCCTTCACGCCATTGCGCGCGCCGAGCGAGCCGTCGGCATTGACCATGAACTTCGGCACGATGAAGAGCGAGATGCCCTTCACGCCTTCCGGCCCGCCGGGGATCTTGGCGAGGACGAGATGGATGATGTTGTCCGACAGATCCTGCTCGCCGGCCGAGATGAAGATCTTGGTGCCGGTGATCTTGTAGGAACCGTCACCTTGCGGCTCGGCGCGGGTGCGCAGCAGGCCGAGGTCCGTGCCGCAATGCGGCTCGGTCAGGTTCATGGTGCCGGTCCATTCGCCGGTCACCAGCTTCGGCAGATAGGTCTGGCGCTGCTCGTCGGTGCCCCAGACATGGATCGCCTCATAGGCGCCGTGGGACAGGCCCGGATACATGCCGAAAGCCATGTTGGACGAAGAGACGAACTCATTCAGCGCGAAGCCGAGGACATAGGGCATCCCCTGACCGCCATAGGCGGGGTCGGAGGTGATACCGGGCCAGCCACCGTCGACGAAGGTCTTGTAGGCTTCCTTGAAGCCCTTGGGCGTCGTGACCACGCCGCCCTCGATCTTGCAGCCTTCCTGGTCGCCGGACAGGTTCAGCGGCGCGAGGACGCGCTCGCACAGCTTGGCGCCCTCTTCCAGGATGGCGTCCACGACGTCCTTGGGGGCGTCGGCGAAGCCCGGGAGGTTGGAATATTTCTCGATGTTGAGCACGTCGTGCAGGACGAAGCGGATGTCGTCGACGGGCGCCTTATAGGTGGGCATGGGTCTCTCCTCGGACTGCCAGGGTCCGGCGACAGCGGGCGGCGGCCGAGAAGGCCTGCCGCCGACAGCGGGTCGTCGGGCTGCCATCGCCATAACGGGAAGACGATGACACTTCAAGAGGCTTTGCAGACATTTTTGTCAGTATTTTGGGCGAGGCGTCGCGGAACGCCGCCAGGTTGGCGGAATGGCCGATCGAGCGGCCACCCGAAGGCTGTCGGCGCGACGGGCGAAGCCGTCGGGCGCCAGGGTATCGCGGCCGGAAACCGGCCATGGTCAGGCCGCCCCGGCCCGGCGGCGGCGCGGCACCGGCAGCGGCAGATGGGGATCGATGCCGCGCTCGAGCAACTGGCTTTCAAGATGGGTACAGGCGGTCTTCAGCTCGGCGATGGTCTGGTCGATGTCCTGGCGCTGCCGCTCCAGGCTGACCATCTTGCCGCGCGCCGTTTCCAGCGTGCGGCGGATCTGTTCGGTCTGACCGTCGCCGAGGTCGTAAAGGTCAAGGATTTCGCGCAGCTCGGCGAGCGAGAAGCCGACCCGCTTGCCGCGCAGGATCAGCAGCAGGCGCACCCAGTCGCGCTGGGAATAGATCCGGGTCTGGCCGTCCCGGCGGGGGTGCAACAATCCCCGGTCCTCGTAGAAGCGGATGGCGCGGGGCGTGATGCTGAATTCTTCTGACAGCTGGGTGATCGAATAGGTCTTCGATCCCGCGGGTTCAGCCCCTGCCTTCATTCGATCGTCTCCTCCGAACGTGGGCGCATTCATAGGTGACGTTGACGTTAACGTCAACTGGTAATTTGTCAGCTGCGCAAGATTATGCTGCGGCGCACTGCGGAAACGAGCGGGAATTGCGGTTACCGGCAAATGCTTGAAACATGGCGGAAGTGGGCCGCACACTGTCGAATATGCCATGCAAAAAACGAAGGAGAGAGAAATGGCCAGCAACCGGCCGGCGCGGATCGAAACCTACGGTGATTTCTTTCCCTACTATCTGCAGGAACACGCAAGGCCGGCGACCCGGACGATGCACTACATCGGCACCGGCCTGACCTTCGGTTTCCTGGCCGGGGCCCTGGTCTCGGGCAATTTCTGGTGGCTGCTGGGGATGCCGCTGGCGGGCTATTTCTTCGCCTGGGTCGCGCATTTCGGCATCGAGAAGAACCGCCCGGCGACCTTCACCTATCCCGTCTGGTCGCTGATTTCGGATTACCGGATGTTCTTTCTGTGGCTGACCGGCCGCCTGCCCCGCCACCTGCGCGCGGCCGGCGTGACCGACTGAACCGGACATGAACAAGGGGCGCGCCCGGAAGCGCGCCCCTTGCCGGGATGCCCTCGATATTGGGGATCAGAAGGTCAGGCCAAGGCCCGCGGTGATCCCGGTCTGGGCGCCGTCGTCATGACCGATGCGGGTGCCAAGCTCGACATAGGTCCCGACCCCCTCGCCAAGGCCGAGCGAGGCGCCAAGGCGCGCGCGGCCATAGGATTCGTCCGCTTCGGCGAATTTCACCACGTGGGCGGCACCATCGCCGGCCGTGTGGACCACGACATCCCCTGGACGGCCATCGGCCAGTTCCTGGACATAGACGAGCGAGCCGTAAGGCGACAACGCGAGGTCACCGAAGGCGATGGTGCCACGCAGACGGACACCCGCCGTCGCCTCCGCGGAATCGAAGCTCTGCGCCTCGAAGCCGAGGGCGGTGCGCAGGCTCTGATCTTCCGAATAACCACCGACGCGGTAATGGGCATAGTCGATGCCGGCGACCGGGCCGAGGGCGAAGCCGCCGAGGTCGAAATCATGCCCGCCCTGCAGGCAGGCGCCATAAGTCACGGCATCGGTATCATAGGTGAAACGCTGATCGAGCAGGGTCGCCCCGAGGCCCGAGGTCATGTGAAAGGCCCGGGTGCCCGACAGGTCGCCATAACCCGCCGACAGAGCCGCCAGAACCCAGGGAGACACGCCCGAGCCGTAAAGCGCGCTGACGCCGCCGGTCACGGAAGTGGACGACAGGCTGCCGCCCGCCGCCACGTCGTCGCGATTGCGCGCGACCTGCAGATCGGCGGCCAGATTGAACAGCGGCCCGACCTGATAGTCGCCATGGACGAAAGCGCGGCCGGAATTGGCCTTGTCGAGGTCCAGACTGTCGTCGAAGCCACCCGACGGCATGATCGTGCCTTCGACCCCGACCGACAGGGTGAAGGCGCCGACATCGCGCGGATGATCGAGGATCGACAGGGCCAGCCGATCGACGGAAGCGTCGAAGGCATCGCCGTAGCGGACGACATGATCCGCCGTCAGATAGGCCGTCGTCCCGCCCGAAGCCGCGGAGGCGAGGAGATCGGCGCCGGTCAGCTCGACCAACAGCCGGGTCAGCAGCAGCGAATAGGCTTCCAGCCGGTCGGGAATGCGGTCCTCGCCAAAGGCGGCGGTCAGCACCTCCCAATTGTCGAGGGCGGGATTGTGCCAGGTCGCGCCGCCCGGGATCGCCGGATTGGTGGTCTGCTCGTAACCATCGAGATCACCGATGTCCCAATTGGTCGCCTCGAGCCAGAGGATCGGAATATCCAGATCCTCGAACACGCCGGCATCGGAGCAGCAGCCGGTGTCGATCGGATAGTCGGGATTGAGGCCCGGGTTGCTGCGCAGGTCGATGCCCATCTCGTCCGCGATCGCGTGGATGCGGGTCCAGTAGGATTTCAGCGCCGGATCGGCCAGGTAATTGGTGCCGGCATGGGCATACATGAAATCGCCGGTGATCAGACTGTCGAGGTTGATCATGCCCTTCAGGCTGGCCAGCTGCTCGGGCGTCAGGGAATCCCGGTAAGCCTGGGAGCCTTCGAGCCCCGTTTCCTCGGCGCCAAAGGCATTGAAGACGAGACCCGTCTCCAGCGACAGACCGGACATATGGGCGGCAAGCTCGGTCAGGACCGAAGCGCCCGAGCCATTGTCGTCCACCCCCTGAAGCGCGGGGCCGGTATAGCCCGCGCGCTGGGGCGCCGAATCGAAATGCGCCCCGACCAGGATGAAATCGCTGCTCGTGCCCGCGATGCTGGTGATCACATTCTGCGAGGTCAGGCCGCGCCGCGTGGTGAAGAGCTGGCGGCTGACGCTCAGGCCCGCCGCCTCGAAACGCCCGGCCATCCAGTCGGACGCCCCCTCGAAAGCGGCGGTTCCCGTGTGACGGCCGGCATAGGTCGTCGTCAGGGTCCGCAGCGTGGTCAGGGAAAAATCGCCGAACTCCTCGGCCTGAACAGCCGGCACGGCGATGAAGGGCAGGAGCGCGGCCGCGAGGCCGAGCTTGAGTGACTTGCGCATGGACACCCCCAGATAACCCCGGCATTCCCGACCGCGGAAACCCCTCTCCGGGCCGAGCCAAGCCGATCGTGAACAAAACCAAGGCAACAAGCTACGCCTGCCCAAGAGGCAGGCAATTCATTGGATTGCGTCTTGCGATCGATTCCAAGCGCTAATTTTCAATCCAGGGGCGGATGCCGGGCCAGTCTTGCCGATGACGCTGGTCACCGGCTCGCCACCTGCTCATAATCCGCAAGACCGAGATGCTCACACGGCCCGAGTCCAGGAATGCAGATCTACCTGCCCATCGCCGAGTTGTCGGTCGACGTCTTCTTGCTCCTCGGTCTCGGTGGCGCGGTCGGCTTCCTTTCGGGTCTGTTCGGCGTCGGCGGCGGTTTCCTGATCACGCCGCTGCTGATCTTCATCGGCGTGCCGGCACCGGTCGCCGTCGGCACCGGCGCGCAGCAGGTGGTCGCCACGTCGGTCTCGGGCGTGATCGCCCATTGGCGACGCGGCACGGTCGACGTGCCCATGGGCATCGTGCTCACCCTTGGCGGCCTTGTCGGCTCCGGCCTCGGCTCCTGGGCCTTCGCCGCCTTGCGCAAGGCCGGCACGGTCGATGTCGTCGTCGCCATCTTCTATGTGATCTTCCTCGGCACCATCGGCAGCCTGATGTTCGTCGAGAGCGCGAGCGCGCTGTGGAAGCAGCGACGCGGCACCGCGCGGCGCCGCAAGCTGCACCAGCACAGCTGGCTTCACGGGTTGCCCTTCAAGCTGCGCTTCCGCAAGTCGCGCCTTTACATCAGTGCTCTGGTCCCCCTCAGCGTCGGCTTCTTCATCGGCATCCTGTCGGCCATCATGGGCGTCGGCGGCGGCTTCATCCTGGTGCCGGCGATGATTTACATCCTCGGCATGTCGACCCAGGTCGTCATCGGCACATCGCTGTTCCAGGTGATCTTCGTGACCTCCTCGGTCACCTTCCTGCAGGCCTGGGCCAACCAGTCGGTCGACATCCTGCTGGCGATGATCCTTCTGGTCGGCTCGGTCGTCGGCGCCCAGTTCGGCACGCGGGTCTCCGTCCGCCTGAAGGGCGAGCAACTGCGCGTGCTGCTCAGTCTTCTCGTGCTCGCGGTCGGCATCCGCCTGTCCGTCGACCTGCTGGCGCGCCCGGCGGAGCTGTTTTCCCTCAGCCTGATCGGGCTGCGGCCATGACGCGGCGCGCCCTCCTCCTGCTCTGCGCCCTGGCGCTGGCTTCCGTTACGGCCCGGGCCGACAGTCTGATGACCGATCTGTCGCAGCGCCTGATCGCCATCACCTCCAGCTTCACCGGCTCCTCCATCCTGGTCTTCGGCGCCGTGGTGCCGGACGGGCCGGGCAAGCGCGATGTCGTCGTCGTGCTGCGGGGGCCGGACCAGTCGATCCGGGTCCGGAAGAAGGAGCGGGTCTTCGGCATCTGGGTGAACAACGAGGCCCAGGCGTTCGAAGGCGTGCCCGCTTTCTACGCCGTCGCCTCGACCCGGCCGCTGCCCGAGATCGGCGCGATCGGCCACCTGCAGCGCCACCAGATCGGCATCGCGGACCTGAAGCTGCGCGAACGCGGTGGCAATGGCGCCGAGGAAGATCGGCCCGAGACGCCGGATTTCCGCGAAGCGCTGCTGCGCCTGAAGCAGCGCCAGGGCCTTTATGTCGGCGGGCTGACGCCGGTCACCTTCGTCGGCCCCAACCTGTTCCGGGCGGAGTTCCAGTTCCCCTCCAATGTACCCGTCGGCAGCTACAAGGCTGAAATCTACCTGTTCAGCGACGGCGACCTCGTGGGCGCCAATTCCTCGGCCCTCTTCGTCGACAAGACCGGGCTGGAGCGCTGGATCTACAAGGCGGCGATGAACTATCCCGCCCTTTATGGTCTCGTCGCCATCGCCATCGCGGTCGGCATCGGCTGGGCCGCCGCCATCATCTTCCGCAAGGCCTGATCCCATGTTCTTCATCGCCGCCAAGATCTTCTGGCTGCTCGCCGCGCCGCTCAACCTCGCCTGTCTGCTGGCGCTCCTGGCCCTCGCCTTTCGCCTGCTGCGCTGGCGCCGGCTGGCCGGCGCGTCGCTCTGGACCGGGGCCGTCGTGCTCCTGATCGCCGCCGCGACACCGGCCGGCCCCTATGCCGCCTTCGCCCTCGAGACGCGGTTTCCGCCCCGGCCCGAGCTGCCGGCGGAGATCGGCGGCATCATCGTGCTGGGCGGCTCCCTCGATACCGACCGCTCGGTGGCCTGGAACATGCCGATCGTCAGCGACGATCCCGATCGCATCACGGCCCTCGTCAGCCTCGCCCATCGCTACCCTCGGGCGCCGATCATTTTCGCTGGTGGCTATGGCGGCCTTGGCACGGTCGAGAAGACCGAAGCCCCCTTCGTCGCCGAATTGCTGACCGGCATGGGGTTCGATACCGCCCGCATCCGTTTCGACCCCAATTCGCGCAATACCCGCGAAAACGAGATCGAGGCGCGAAAGCTGGCCGGTGCCGACCATGGACAAAAACCCTGGGTGCTGGTGACCGGGGCCATGCACATGCCGCGCGCCGTCGGCATCTTCCGCCTCGGCGGCTGGACGGTCCTGCCCTGGCCGGTCGATCCCGTCACCTACGGAACCGACAGCCCCTGGCAACCGCTGAACTTCGGCCAGACCCTGGTGCAATCCACCCGCGCCCTGCGCGAGTGGATCGGCCTCGTCACCTATTACGCCGCCGGCTATACCGCCAGCCTTCTGCCGGAATAGGCAGGGAGGGTACGACCCCTCCCTGCCCCGTTACGCGGCGAGGCCCTTGCGGATCTCGGCGCAGATGTCCCGCAGGGCCCTGTCCGCCGCCTCGACGACGCCGGGCATCGAGATGAAGCCATGGGTCAGGCTGTCGCAGGACAGCAGCGTCACCGGAACGCCCGCCGCCTTCAGCGCCTCGGCATATTCCCGGCCCTCGTCCTGCAGCGGATCGAAGCCGGCGACGATCACCGTCGCCGGTGACAGGCCGGACTTGTCCTGCCACAGGAGAGGCGAGACCCGGGGATCGGTCCGATCCACCCACTCGGGCAGGAATTTCGCCATGAACCAGTGCATGAGGTCGCGGGTCAGCAGGAGCCCTTCGCCATAGGTCTGATGCGACGGCCGCTCGCGCGAGACGTCGACCACCGGATAGATCAGCACCTGATGGCGCGGCAGCGGCAGGCCGAACCATTTGGCCTGCTGGCACACGACAGCCGACAGATGACCACCGGCACTGTCGCCGGCAACCCCGATCCGCGCCGGGTCGGCCCCGAAATCGCCGGGATTCGCCGAAATATGGCGCCAGGCCGCGACGCAATCGTCGATCGCCGCCGGATAGACATGCTCGGGCCCCAGCCGGTATTCGACCGACAGCACCTGGCAGCGCGCGACCTCGGCGATATAGCGGCAGGTCAGGTCGTAGGACGGGATGTCGCCGATGACGAAGCCGCCGCCATGAAAGAAGACCAGCATGGGCGCGGGCCCGGCCGGCAGACCTTCGGGAACATAGAGGCGCATCGGGACATCGCCGCCCGGCCCCGGTGCCCGCCGCTCCTCGACCCGCGACATCTGGCGCTTGCGGCCACCGAAACTATAGGTCATGTCGCGATACATCTGCCGCCCGGCCTCGAGCGGCAGTTTGTCGATGGTCGGCCGCTTGGCCGCGAGGGCCAGCAGGAACTGGACCTGAGGATCCAGCGTCTTGCCCTCGACCTGACGGGGTTTGCCCCCGGCCATCAGCACCAGCCAGCGGCGCGGCAGATGCACCAGCAAGGTGACCAGCCATTTCTCGATGATACGACGGATACCCACGTCCCGGCTCCCCTCTTGATGTTCTGAACGATCGCGGCGCGTCAGCCGCGTTTCACGGTCGCGGCGGCGCCGCCAACCAGAAGATCGGTGGCGAAGCGCGCCGCATGTTCGACGTCGCCGCCATTGGTCTCGATCAGGCGGGCGGCCAGATTGACCGCCATGCCATGCACGGTCAGGGTCAGGAGATCGACGTCGGTGCCGACCGGCAACAGACCACGCTCGACCGCGTCCGCGATATCCTCGCGCAATTCGTCCCGCCCTTCGGCCAGTTCGGGGCTCTCGAACACGGTCGCGATCGCCGCGACATTGCGCCGGATCAGATCGTAGGTCGGCCTGTCCTCCACCACATAGCGGAAATAGGTGGTGAAGGCGCCGTGACAGAAGCCTTCGAAACTCTGGGCGGAGCGGCGGTCGGCGCGCAGACGCAGGCGCACGCGCCGGGCGCTGTCCTCGACCACGGCGCGGAACACCGCCTCCTTGGTCGGAAAATAATTATAGAACGTGCCCGAGGCGAGCGAGGTGCGGCGGATGATGTCGCGCACCGTCGTGCCCTCGTAGCCGAGTTCGGCGAAGACTTCCCGCGCCGCCGCCAGGATCTGCGAGCGGTTCAGCGCCTTGGTCGCGGCCCGCTTGCCGGCCAGCAGCGCATCCTCGCCCTCGTCGCCCGGATCGTCCTCGGCCAGATCGAGTTCCCTCATCGCCCCCCCGGCGCCACGCCTGTTCAACACAATGCCCCCTGGCCCGTTTGCCGGGCGCCGTTGTTCGAAAAATGATACCGAAGCCATTGGCGCCCGCGTGATCGCACCAAACGGCCCGGCATCATGTTCCCGAAAATGACGCCGCCGTCAAACGGTTACGCATCCGCTTCAGTGGCCGGTGAAGCGTGGCGGCCGCTTCTCGACAAAGGACAGAACCCCTTCACGGGCATCGGCGCTGGCCGCGAGACCCTTCTGGATCACGCCAAATTCGGCGATCGCCGCATCCTGGCCCCTTGTCGCATAGGTCAGCGCGCTCGACCTTGTCGCCCGGACGGCCAGCGGTGCCTTGTCGGTGATTTCGGCGGCGATCGCCTGCGCCCGGTCCAGCACCTCGGCCGGGGCCACGATTTCCTGCACGAAGCCGATACGGCGGGCCTCCTCGGCATCGAATTCGCCGCCCGTCAGCAGCCAGCGCATGGCATTGCCCCAGCCCGCCCGCTCGACGAAGCGAAAGGTGGCGCCGCCCGTCGCCATGATGCCACGCTTCGGCTCGATCTGGGCGAAACGGCAATCGCTGCCGGCGACGACGATATCGGCCGCCAGCATCAGCTCGATCCCGGCGGTGAAGCAGATGCCCTTGACAGCGGCGATCACCGGCTTGGTGCGAGGCCGGCCGCGCAGGGCGAAGGCATCGACCTTGTCCGGGGCATGAGGCAGGTCGCTGCCCTCGGCCATGGCGGCGGCGAAGCGTGGCAGGTCGATGCCGCCGGTGAAATGGTCGCCATGGGCATGGAGAATGCCGACCAGCAACGCCCCGTCATCCTCGAGCAGCGTATAGGCGTCGTTCAGGGCGACGAACATCTCGGGGGTCAGACCGTTGCGCTTTTCGGGCCGGTCAAGACCGATCAGCAGCACGGCGCCCCGCCGCTCGACACTGATCCGTCCGCTTTGAGCCATGTTTTCGCCCATGTTTCCTCTCCCTTTTCGCCTTGTCGTTCTCGATGCTCATGCGGCTCCTCCCGATAGCGCATTCGCATGGACGGCGAAACGCGCAAAATCAGCCATCGCTTGTCGCCTCGCCATCGCCTCGCTAGTGTCGCGCCGAAGTCCCGCCGAAAGTCGTCCATGTCCCGTCCGACGTCCCGCGCCCTCCTCCTCGTCCTTGCCCTTCTGGCCGCCCTTGGCGCCCTGACGCCGCTTCGGGCCCAGGACAGCGCGGACAAGCCCATCGCCGGCGCCCCGATCCCCACCGACGGGCGCCAGGTCACCACCCAGATCGCCACCTGGACCAGCCAGCTCGACGCCATCGAGAAGCAGATCGGCGCCGGCACCCTCGCGGAAGAGGATCTGCCGGAGCTTCGCCGCGAGATCGACGCGACCTTGAGCGCGGCGCGGGCCCTTGCCGACCTCGCCAACGCCGCCCTCGCCGACAAGCGCCAGCTGCTCGACGCCCTCGGCCCGCCGCCGGCCGACGATTCGACCAAGGAAGCGCCGGAGGTGGCCCGCCAGCGGGCGAGCCTGAACAGCGATATCGCCGATCTCGACGGCAGGGCCAAGCGCGCGCAAGTGATCGCGACCAGGGCGGAATCCATGCTGGGCATCGTCGTCGAGACGTCGCGTCAGCAGCTCGCCGCCCGCATCCTCGGCCGTGAGACCTCGCCCTTCGCGATCGACCTGTGGCGGGAAGGCCTGCCGCAGACGATCGAGGCCCTGAGCGCCCTCGCCGACACGCCCCGGCAGTGGTGGGAAAGCGACGGCACGCCCGACAAGGTGGCGGCCGCCTGGCCGACCGTGTTGCTCGTCATCGCCTTCGCCACCGTCATGGGCTGGCCGATCCGGCGCTGGTTGCTGCGCAGGGGCGGACCGCGCATGGATATCCCGGCGCCGCCCTATGGCCGCAGGGTTCTGGCGGCATGTGCCGCGGGGCTTGCCTCCTGCGCCATTCCGGTGCTTGCCATCGCGTCCATCTACGGCTCGCTGGAGGCTCACGGCCTGCTGTTCGGCGGGATCGAGGAACTGGCGCGGGGCCTCGCCGTCGGCCTGTCGCTCTATTTCGTCATCGCCGGCTTTTCCCATGTCGCCCTGCAGCCGCATCTGCCGCAATGGCGTGTCGCCCGCCTGTCCGAGGACAGCGCCGACACGCTGGATGCCCGGCTGAAGTTCCTCGCGGTCATTCTGGGCCTCAACAGTTTCATCTGGATCGGCTTTCGCCTCGACGGCTCGGGCGATGCCTTCCGCACCATCGTCAATGTCTTCATGAACGCGACCCTCGCCTTTGGCCTGTGGCCCATGCTGGGCGACCGCGCCTGGCGCCGCAGCGAGGCGGCGGTCTCGCTCGAGGCGACGGGCGGCGAGGCTGTCGATCCCCGCAAATACGCGACGGCGCGGCGCCTGCTGCGTCTCTTCGTCCTGGCGATCCCGCTGACGGCGGCCGCCGGCTATTACAATTTGTCGGATTATATCGCCCGCAACATCATCCTGGCCGGCCTGCTGTTCGGCATGTTCTCTGCCCTGTCGACCATCGTAGGCGAGCTCGCGGCCGCCATGTTGAACGCCCCTGACGGCTCGCTGCGCAAGGTCCGGACCGCCCTCGGCTTTTCCGACGAAGCGGGCGGCATGGCCCATTTCTGGATCACGGGCTTCTTCAATGTCGTGTTGGCCGGCGTGCTGTTCACCCTGTTCCTGCCGAGCGCGGGCGTGCCCTGGGATGATATCGCCGCCTTCTTCGAGACCGGTATCTCGGGCGTCCACATCGGCAATTTCACCATATCCTTCACCGACATCCTGCTCGGCATCGTCATCTTCGTGGTCGCCCTGCGGCTGACCCGGATGGTCCAGCGCCTTCTGGAGCGCCGCCTGCTGCCGCAGACCCGGCTCGACACCGGGGTGCAGAATTCGATCAAGTCGGCGGCGGGCTATGTCGGCACCACCATCGGCATCGTCATCGCGATCTCGGTCGCCGGCATCGACTTCTCGAACATCGCGATCATCGCCGGCGCCCTGTCGGTCGGCATCGGTTTCGGCCTGCAGAATATCGTCAACAATTTCATCTCCGGCCTCATCGTCCTCGTCGAGCGGCCGGTGAAGGTGGGCGACTGGGTGATCATCGGCGGCAATGAAGGCATCGTGAAGCGCATCAACGTGCGCGCCACCGAAATCGAGACGTTCAAGCGCGCGACCGTGATCGTGCCCAACGGCGAACTGATCTCGCAGTCCCTGGTCAATTACACGCTGCACAACAAGATGGGCCGGGTCGATATCCCGGTCGGCGTCGCCTATGGCACCGATCCCGGCCAGGTCGAAAAGGTCCTGTTCGAGGTCGCGGCCAACCACAAGGCCGTGCTTTCCTTCCCCAAGCCCCGGGTGCTGTTCCAGAATTTCGGCGCCAGCACGCTCGATTTCGAACTGCGCTGCTTCGTCGCCAATGTCGAGGAAAGCCTTGTCGTGCGTACCGAGCTGATGTTCGCTGTCGAGCGGATTTTCCGCGAGCGCGAAATCGAGATCCCCTTCCCGCAGTCTGACATCAACATCCGGGACCGCGACATCGAGAAACTGGCCGCCCTGCTCGACCGCGTGTTCGCGCGGAATGCGGCGGAAGGCAACAGGACCGCGGCCCCGACGGGCCAGAATCAGGACAGGCGTGATGAGTGACGACGGCGAGAAGCCCAAGCTGATCGGCGAGTTGATCGGCGACAACCGGCAGATGCTGCTGGCGGCGATCCCCTTCGCCGTCGCGACCGGCATGAGCGTGTCCGACGTCGGACCGGCGCGGGCCACCCTCACCCTGCCCTGGCGGGAGGATCTGGTGGGCGATCCGCGCAGCGGCGTGCTTCACGGCGGCATGATCACGGCCCTGATCGACAATGCCTGCGGCACGGCGGTGATCTGTTCGCTGAGCAAGATGACCAGCATCGCCACCCTCGACCTGCGCATCGATTACCTGCGCCCGGCGACCCCGGGGGAGACGGTGATCGTCGACGCCGAAGTCTATCGCTCGACCCGCAGCATCGCCTTCGTCCGTGCCCTCGCCCATCACGGCGACAAGGACAAGGCGGTCGCCCACGCGGTCGCGACCTTCATGCTGGGCGCCAACAAGGCCCCGATCAACCGCACCATCGCCCGGGAGGTCGAGCAGAATGCCTGACACCGCATCCCTGCCCCTGCTCGATCCCCTGAACAACGAAACCCTGGACCGGCTGATGCGGGCGATCCCCTTCGCCCGCCTGCTCGGCGTCGGCGCGACCACGGGCGACGACGGCAAGATCATCGCCCGGATGCCCTATGCCGATCACCTGATCGGCAATCCGCGCCTGCCCGCGCTGCATGGCGGCACCATCGGCGCCTTTCTCGAAATGACCGCGATCGCCCAGTTGCTGGCCGACATGAGCGGCCCCGGCCTGCCCAAGACGATCGACATCACCATCGATTACCTGCGCTCGGGCCGGCCGCGCGATACGTTCGCCCGCGCCGTCGTCGCCAAGCACGGCAGGCGCGTCGCCAATGTCCGCGTGGAAGCCTGGCAGGACGATCCGACCCGGCCGATCGCCACCGCCCATGGCCATTTCATGCTGCCCGAGGCCCCCGAAACAGAAGAAGCCTGAACCCCGTCAGCGCCGCCGCGCCGCCACCACGGCGAGCGCGGCGATCCCGGCCGAGATCAGGGCATTCCAGACCGCCATCGACAGGCCGAGGAAGGTCCAGGCGATATCGTCGCAGCGAACGATGGGCGCCGCCTCGATCGCCTGCAGCAGGTCCTCGGCCGAGCCCGCCGAGGTGCCGCCGCCACCGCAGCTGGCCAGGCCCTGCCACCATTGCTGTTCCACCCCGGCGTGGAAGACCGCGATGCCGACCCCGGCCAGCAAGCCGGCCACGGCGAAGGCAAGCCCGAGACCGGCCAGCCGCCCGGGCGCGACCAGCGCGATCAGGGCCCCCGCCAGCGCGGCGCCATGGGCCCAGCGCTGCCAGATGCACAATTCGCAAGGGGCGAGGCCGCCGACATACTGGAATGCCAGCGCGCCGCCCAGAAGCGCGGCCGAGCCCGCCAGCACGATGAGGCCGCCAAACCGAGCCCCGGCCAAACCGGGGGCAGAAAATCCGTTCAAGACCATGCTCCAGCAACGCGAAAGCGCCCAACCCCGCCGGTCATAGCAGGCGCCCGGCGCGGGCTAAAGCCTTTCCGCGACGATACCGAGGGCGGCGAGCCCCGCGATGACACTGTCATCCCCCGCCAGATGGCCGGCGCCGACGGCGATGAAATCCGTGCCCGCGCCATCCATGATGGCCTTGATCTCCTTCACCCACTCCCTGTTGCGCCGGACGAACAGCGCCTCGTAAAGCGGGGCGGAGGCGGCCATGCCGTCATCCCTGACGATGGCGCCCAGGCGATCGACATCGCCCGCCATCCAGGCATCGACCAGATCGCCGATATCGGCGCCCTTGTCGTGCTTGCCTTCTCGCGCCGCCCACAAAACGTCGATCGCCTCGCGCAGCATGGCCATTTCTTCATCAGGCGGCAGGTCGGCGAAGATGCGCAATTGCTGCGTGATCGTCTCCAGACGGCGGATCGGCTTTTTCAGCCCCCCGGCCAATTGCTCGAACATCGCATCGGCGCCGGCGGCGGCATCGAAACCCTGCCCGGTCATGGGCAGGCTGGCCAGGGTCAGGGCCACAAGCCAGGGCCGCATATGGCGAAAGGTGGAAGGCGCCATGCCGGCGGCGGTGACGATCGCCGAAAGCCGCGCCGTGTCCTCGGGGCCGAGACGGCTCGCCAGCGCTGTCTTCCAGTCGATGCCATAGCGCAGGAGGGGCAACGCGATGCCAAAGCCGGGCGCCGTGTCGGTTTCCAGCCACAGCCTGTCCGCACCCTCGAAAGCGTCGTAAACGCGGGGCGTCAGCCAGTCGGTATCGGGGCGAAGGACATGGACCGTGCCGAACAGATAGACGGTCGAATCAGCGTCATGCAGAACCCAGAGCGCCGGCTCCGCCCGCAGCGGCGCCGCCCCCAGCGCCAGCACGAAGCCGAGCCCCGCCGCCACCGAACCGCACCAGGCCCCGGCCCTTTCCATCCATCCGATCACAGGTTCCGCACCGTCCATCAGATCGTCCGCCTTCCTGAATATCAGGCCCGCCGGGGCCCGCCAAGACGATTGACCGGGCGCGCCGGCTCGCTATGATCGCGCCTCGCTTTCGGGAGACTACCAGCCCGAAGGTCCGTCCTGTGCCCCAGTGGCGGAATGGTAGACGCGGCAGACTCAAAAAGTGGTTTGTCTACCGTGCGACAGAATATCACGGTGAGTTGAAAAGCTGTTGTAGTTCAAGGCGTTGGCGGGGTAGGAGAAAAGCGGTCGAGGGAGCCTCAAAAAGCGCTAGGTGCAGAATAGGTGCAGAGCGCGGCGGCTAGAATCGGCGGTAATGTGCGGGCGTGGCGGAATTGGTAGACGCAGCGGATTCAAAATCCGCCGTCCTTACGGATATGTCGGTTCGAGTCCGACCGCCCGCACCACGACAATCGGATCGCGGCAAAGGACGATTATCGTTCTCATTTTTGGTCGGAGACTCATTTAGCCTTCAGTTCCGCTGCCCAGACCCATGATCTGTTACTGATGGTTGCGGGGGCAGGCAACCATCTCAAATTGCGTTATTTTCCAATCGGCTACGAACTATTAAAGCAGATGGCGCCGGCGGCTCGTAGCGGCCTGTTTCGCAGCGCTGCGTAGCAGGTCATGCGGCCGGAATATTGCTGGGGATCACAGTTTGCTCTCGACATAGCCCGCTTAGAGCTCGACCAGCCGGCCCACCGCCTGCTCGCGCTCCATATTCAGCTCGGATCCGACCAACGGCGATCGACGCAGAGCATCAAGAACGCCTGCCGAAGCCGTCTCGGCCCGCACCTCTCCCGTGAATTCTCCTGCACCAGCAGCTGGTGCTCGAAGCTCCCGCGTTATTTCGCCCGATGCCACATCTGCGGATTTCTGAGATGTCCGTGTCATATCTCTCAAATTCACTGGCGCTTCCTCGACCCACCATGTCCCATCCTAACGGGATAGTGGTGACCTTGCTAAGCGCGATGGTCCCTATGAAGCAGCGCACGGATGCTCCGAGCACCGAACTGACGCTCAATCGCGACAATCCAGCTGTTAACAAGGCTCTGGTCGAGCTGGTGCGCTTGCTCGCGCGAAGGGCGGCTCGCAAGTGGTATCACCAACAGGTCGAGGCACATCTGCGAGATCGCGAGGCATCCCAAACCTTGAACGCAGAAGCAGCTCTGGTGTCAATCGGCTCGGTAATGGGACCCCGTATCGGCGTCCAATAGGGACCCCAGCGGCGGGTTATCCCGGTAGTGCACAGGAGGGACCCGCGCGCGGCGCGCAGTGCCCTCACGAGCGACGGAGCGCCGCGCGTGGGAGGTGCCTGTGAACCCACCGGGGTAACCCGCGGGGGTGGGGTCCGGGGCGGGGGATTTTCGGGTTGTCAGGCGCGGTTCTTGAAGCGCCAGCTCTCGTTGCCGGTCTCGACGATCTCGCAGTGATGGGTGAGACGGTCGAGCAAGGCGGTGGTCATCTTGGCGTCGCCGAAGACCGAGGGCCATTCGCCGAAGGCGAGATTGGTGGTGACGATGACCGAGGTCTGCTCGTAGAGCCGGCTGATCAGGTGGAACAGCAACTGGCCGCCGGTCTGGGCGAAGGGCAGATAGCCCAGCTCGTCGAGAATGATGAAGTCCTTGCGCGCGAGCATGTCGGCCATCTGGCCCTGGCGGCCGGTTCTGGCTTCCGCCTCGAGGCGGTTGACGAGATCGACGACATTGAAGAAGCGGCCGCGCGCGCCAGCGCGGATGCAGGCCTTGGCCATGGCGATCGCGAGATGGGTCTTGCCGGTGCCCGTGCCGCCGATCAGCACGACGTTGCGCTGGTGGGCGAGGAATTCGCCGCCGGCGAGGTCCCGTGCCAGGGTCTCGTTGACCGCGGCGGCGTCGAAGTCGAAGTCGTCGATATCCTTGGCCAGCGGCAGTTTGGCGATGGTGATCTGGTATTTGATCGAACGCGCCTGCTTCTCGCTGATCTCGGCGGTCAGCAGGTCGCCGACGATGCGCTGGGGCTCGTGCTGGCGCTTGACCGCAGTTGCGATGATCTCGTCATAGGCGCTCTTCATGCCGTAGAGCTTCAACTCGACCATGGCGGCCATGATGGCGGAACGGTCCATCACAGGGGGCTCCTCAGACTGTCGTAGCGGGCGCAATCGGCCAGGGGCTGGTGACGAAGCTGCAGGGCCGCCGGCGTCATGATGGTGGGGACCGGCGCCGCCTCTTTCCGGCGCGCCAGGATGTTGAGGATGACGGCGGCGGAATGGACCCCCTCGGCCAGGGCCTCGGCACAGGCGGCCTCGACCGCCGGCAACCCGTCGTCGAGCACGGCGGTCAGGATCTCCACCATCTGGCGATCGCCGTCGCCAACGGCGCGCAATTTGCGCCGGACCCGCTCCAGTGCCGCCGGCAGGACCCAATCCTTGAAGGGCGCGCCGTTCCGCAGCGCCCCGGGCTTGCGGGCCAGGACCGGCACGTAATGCCACGGATCATAGATCGTCTGGTCCCGGCCGAAGCAGCGTCCATGCTGGCCGACGATGCGCCCTTCCTGGCGGATCTCGATCCGCTCGGCGTAGGCCCGGACCTCGACCGGCCGCCCGACAGCATGGGCGGCGACCGAGTATTTGTTGTTGTCGAAGCGGACCAGGCAGGTCTTGGAGACCGAGGCCGGCACGGCGTGGAAGCCGTCGAATGGGCCGGCATAGGGCACCAGGCTCGGCCGCTCCTCCTCGAACACCGACCAGACCGTTCGCTCACGCAGCTCCGGATGGCGATGGGCGCGGGCATAGGCAATACACTGGTCGAGCAGCCAGCCGTTCAATTCGTCGTAGCACTTCACCCGGACGCGGGGCGAGAAGAAGCGTTCCCGGGCTAGGCCGACCTGGTTCTCGACCTGCCCCTTCTCCCAACCCGACGCCGGTGTGCAGGCCACGGGATCGACCAGATAGTGGCCGCACATCTGCTGGAAGCGCCGGTTATAAGCCCGCTCCTTGCCGACAAAGATCGTGTCGACCGCCGTCTTCATATTGTCGTAGATGCCCCGCGTGCAGGCGCCCTTGAAGAAGGCAAAGGCCCGGTCGTGGGCGTCGAACACCATCTCCTGGCTCTCGCGCGGATAGGCCCGTACGAACAGCATCCGGCTGTGGCAGAGCCGGACATGGGCGACCTTTACCGTGACCGTCGTGCCGCCGATCAGCACGACCTCGTGGCTCCAGTCGAACTGATAAGCCTCGCCCGGCGCGAAGCTCAGCGGCACATAGGCTTGCGCAATGCCGGTGCTGCGCTCCTTTGCAAAGCGCCGGGCATAACGCCGTACCGCGTCGTAACCGCCATCGTATCCGGCGCCGCGCAAGGTCTCGAAGATCCTGACCAGCGTCAGGCGCTCCCGTGCCGGCTTCGCCTCGTTCGCCAACAGCAGCCCGTCCAGTTCTGCACGCCACGGATCAATCTTCGGGAAAGGTTGGGTCTTCCGCTCATAGGCAAAGGCCGTCGCCTCAGATCGGATGACTTTCCTCACCACCTTCCGTGAAAGCTTCAACTCCCGGCAAATTGCCTTGATCGGCTTGCCCTGCACGAAATACGCGCGGCGAACCTTCGCTACCGTCTCCACCACCAGCATCCCGAAACAGGCTCCCCAATCCGTCCGCGGGAAGCCTAAGTGAGCCCCAGCTACCGGGGTCCCGTTTGGGCGCCGATCACCCCCGTAGCGGGGTCCTTATTCCATGCTTGTTAACAACTCTGGGAAGACGAAGAGACCGCCGAAGGCGCAACGCGCGCCTCTAAATTCACGAGATTGCCGGCGCGCCAAAGGTACGTCGCAAAGAGCTGCGCTAGGCGCCGACGCTCTGACTTAAACCTCGATATCCGACACACTGACTGGAGCAAACTCGGCTCGTCGACGTCTGTCGTCAATGTTCTTTCGGCCGAAACGCGCCAGGAGCGGAAGTTGAGCAGCGCGCCGAACGCCGACATTGAGTCACATCTCCGGAAGGACATTCCGGCTGAGGCATGCGGAGGTCCGGCGGCGACCCGTCCGGGGCATTTCAGATTTCAGCGATCCGAAGCGCTGGTCGCTACAAGACCGAGATCTGGCATGAACGAAACATTCAAGCTGGAGCTTTGAAGGCAGCAGGGCAGTGCCGGCGATTAGCCGACCACCGCGACCTTAGGCGCAGCCGCCTAAGCCTCAAAGATCGAAGCCGGATCATAGCTCGACCAGGATGTCGTAGACATTGGTCGCATGGGGCGCATCTGCTTCATGCTTTTCATGGGCTTCATCTGCTTCATGCTCTTCATGGGGAGCATGCTGCGCATCGGCTTCATGGGCCCGCCTGTTGCGCCTTCCGTGAACAGCAGCGTGCTGCCCTGGCTGTCGCGGACAACGCCCGAATCGAAGTATCCGACATGCCTGCCATTGAACCGGTACACGGCACCATCGGACAGATAGCCGATGGGGCGCCCGCCGAAGGTGAAGATGTGTTCGCCGTCGTCAGTGTATGCGTAGGGACGGCCGTTGCAGTCGTAAAATGCTAAAGACACGTCTGAACCCCTTCCGCTCTGAAAAACATTGTACCCAGGTTAACCGAACGAAACGGCAACATAGCGCGACTGCGTTCGACTTCGGCGCCCGACCCAAGACTGCCGTTGCGCTCGCACTCCGGTAAGCCGTCGACCGTGCGCCATGATTGGACATTGAGTCATTGCCCAAAAGCAGGTGTTCCGCACTGTCAGCGCCTTTGTCGAGCTTGCCGATGACGCCCGCAACTAGAAGAACGCACTTCGAGGGTCATGCTCGATCACCTGTGCTTGGCCTACCGTCCTTGCACCAGTCGATCCTGCCCTTCGTGATCCAGAAGTGACAGCCGCAATCGTTCTTCTGATGGACCGATGGCTTCACGGTCGGGCGCAGGAACCAGTCCAGAGCGACGGCCCACCTCGGTCGGCGCTTAGGATTGAGGGAGAGAGGGATAGTGGTCCCACACCCTCCCGGGCATTTGAAGCACGCCCATTTCTCGATTCCTGCGTCGACCACGAAGACGAGCTCGCCAGGAACCACCTGCTCCTCGCTGGGATAGGTCTCGGACTCACGCGACAACAGGTCGAATTCGATCAGCCGGAGCCAGCGGAAGGTTTTCGCGACAAGGCGCTTCATGACGGCTACCCGATCCGATGCAGGAAAGGCGTTACGTCGGCCCGCCCCCAGATCGTGTCGTTCGCGCACAGGTCGCACTCGGGCCGGGGGACACAGGTGCTCGAACGGTCCTCAACCGCATCGAAGCGCCGCCGCCGTTCCGTCTTCATGCCGCCATCCCCTCGAAACGCCGTCAGGCCCTGAAGGAGCTCGTTCACGGCCATGCAGGCGGCCTCGGTCGTGAAGGTGACCACGACAGGCGCAGGGTCGCCCCCACCCGTGACGTAGGCCTCAGCCTTGCGACGGCCGTACTCGGCCGGATCGGTACGCTTGAGCGCCTCGTCGCGGGCCCTTACCGGATTCACCAAGCCACGGCACAAGAGACAGGGCGCGCCAGGCATCATCAGCGTCACTCGGCCAGCCATCTCATAGGGGCGGTCCTTGCTGGCCGGCATGATGCGGACACCCATGTCGATGACGGCGATGCCGTAGAAGTACGCGAGCCTGTTCAGGAAGAGGCGGCCGTCATGATCATCGGTGCATCCGAACACGACGTCACAGGAGCGTAGGGCATCGCGGGCTCGCGCATCGCCAACCCATCCCTTGAAGGTAGCGACCTCGACCCCGAGATCGGCCGCGCGGATCTCCCGCGCGAGAACGTCGACCTTCGCAAGACCGGCATTGGCATCGCTTCGACGGGAACCGTGGACGCGATTGAGATTGGTCAGCTCGATTATGTCGTCGTCGATCAGCAGCAAGCGCCCAACGCCAAGGCGGGCCAGCAGCATGGCCGTGGGACTGCCTGTGCCGCCGCAACCGACCACCCCGATCCGCAGCCCGCGTACGATGGGATTGAACGACGGGCCGAATAGCCTCGCTTGCCGGTCGAGCATCTCGTCGTCCGCGTGGGCCGGGATGCCGTGAAAGACCAGGCGCCGGCCCGAGACCATGATGCGCTCGCAAGGCGCGGCCTCTGACGGACTCGTCCACAGGCGAGCGCAGACGCTTCCATCGCCGCCGAGCACGATGCTGGCGAAGCGATGGCCGGCGCCGGACCGGTTCGTGACGATCCGCAGCAGCTCGGTTTCGTTGCGATCGTCCTGGTCGGAGAAGAAGGCATGGCTGCCGGGATGCGTATGGACGATGCCGAGCGTGAGACCGCTCGCCTCGGCCTGCTTCAGCAACCTGACGAACGACCTCGTTGACCACGTCACGTGAACGCTGGAAGCCGAGATCCTGTCTTCGGCCGGCACGGGGACGACCTTGTGGGAGACAAGGCGCCGACGCGCCTTGCCGGTCCACGGATCGGCAGCGATGTCAGCCCTACCTAGGAGAACGTAGGCCGATGCCTCGGCGCCATCCGCGGTGGCCAGAAGGGCACGCAACTCCGCTTCGTGCCCTTCGAGAAGGATCATATCGAGCATGTCAGGCCGCCTCGGCGAGGGCGAGCTCGATGCGCTTCACCATCGTGTGGATACCATCGACGCCGGGACGCCAGGCGTTGTTGTGGCGCGACCAGCGCTGCCACGACTCGCCGCGGAAGGGGTGCGGCTGATCGGCGGCGCGCGGGTATCGGCCCGCGGACCGGAGCTTGAGCCACGGCATGCAGTAGAACATGTCGGGCGGGCAGTCCGGATACCCCGGCGGCAGGAGGATCAGGATGTCGACGGAAGCGGCGTCGAACTTGCCATCCGGGACCGGGATGCCCTTCAGCACCAAACCCGCCTGACCGGGCTGGCTTCCATCCTCGTAGGAGATGCCACGCCCCGCGAGATACTCGACGTCGCGAGGCGGCAGGAAGATGGAAAGGCCCTCGGTCGTCTGCGCGATCGCCGTGAAGAACTTCTCCACACCGGGCTTCGCCAGATCGACGAGATCGGCGTTGCGGATCAGCAGGTCCTCGCCACCGCGGATCTCCTGATAGACATCGTGCGTTGCCGGATCGACGCCGGCCAGGATCTTGAGCGTGCGACCGCTGACCACGTTGGTCCCGTATTCCCGCTCGCGGTCGTCGACCTTGAAGCGGTAGGAGCGGTCGGTCCTGAAGACCAGGACCTTCTCGGCCCCCTTCGCGCGCAGGTCGAAGAGCTCCTCCTCGCGCAAGGTCTCCAGCGCACCATCCTGCAGGACGGCGATGGCCAGATGCTCGTCGACGGGGCGGGCGCCGGCGGCTTCGAGGATCTGGCGGCCAGTGACGATCGGATCGGGGATCTCGATCTGACGGAAGTTGAGCTCCACGTCGCCGATCAGGATCTGAAAGCGCGGGAGGTTGGCATGGGCAGGCTGGGTCATGAAAAAGGCTCGCTATTCGAATGGCGAGGCGGCACCTGCCGCCCCTTCTACCCATTCAGCGAACCTGACCCGGCGGATTCGGTAGTCGTGTCAGGAAAAATCTTCAGACGTGCAGACGAAGTAGAATTGGCAAGTCGGACAGTCCTTGTTGGCCACGGGCGCGAACTCGCCCCGCTCGATGCCGGCAATGCTTTCGGCGTAGCCTTCCAGCCCCTTGCCAGCGGCGGTCGGGATCGGCGATCGGTCCGACCGGGCCGGGTAATACGCCTCCAGTTCGACCTGCTGGCCTGGAAACATCTGGCGACCGGCCAACTGCAACAATTCCCAGATTGGCTTAGTCAACTCGCTCTTGGTCTTGCGGCCCGTCCTCAGCCTCTGCACGAGAACACCTCCGGTGGGCGACAGGACGACGCGATCCGGTCGCAAGGTGATCCGCTTGCCGGCTACGTCCGCGAACCAGGCGCGGTCGGCATCGATCCCCAACATCCGCATGTTCGCCGCACCCTCGACCATCTTCGTCGCCTCCGCGAGATAGAGCGGCACGAACGCATGGTCGGGACCCTGTTCGGCCCATATCGCATTGAGTTGCGCCACGGCTAGCGTCGCTGTCACGGTCCGGCCTTCTCCGATCTCGTCGAAAATCCAACGGATCGTCTTCCGCACGCAGTCGTGGAACTTGAGATAGGCGCTGTCGTCGCCAGGCCCTCTCAGGCCGTCGATGACTTCGTATCGATACCGCGCAGGGCATTTGGAATAGACTTCAAGGTGCCTCTCCTCGAACTCTGCCTGCGGAGCGATCGGGATTCTAACTGCCTTCGGGGACGTGCCTGGCGACAGGCTCGCAGTGCGGGCACCCGGCAGGACGCCCCCGAGATCCTTGAGGAACTTCGAAGGATTGCATGTTGCCTTGGCGGTGTATCGCCTCGCATGGCTGATGGTCATCGCGTCCCGGGCTCGCGAAAGAGCGACGAAGAACAAGCATTCCGTTTCGGCCTCATGCTCGGCGGGGGAGAGCTCCAGTCGCTCCAGCCCTTTCGGCGCCGGGCATGTCACCGCCCGCCGACTGCCTGGCACGTACCGCGTCGCGACCTGGGGCAGGTGAACCGCGGGGAACTCCAGTCCCTTCGAGCCGTGGATTGTCATCATGCGGACGGCGGCTATGCCGGCCGCCTCCGGTGGAACGATCCGGAACTGGCGATCGTCGTCGAGTCGTTCGAGCCTCCGGATATCGTCCAGTAACCTACGCCGTCCCCCAACGCCGCGGTTCGCGTCGAGATGCTCGCGGCAGAACTTGAGGAGCTGGTAGATCGCGACGAGCGACTGCTGGGAACGAATGTCGCCGGCATCCAGCAGTGGACGCAGGTAATCACTGGATTCGAGTAGGTAGTGGCTCAGGAGGTGCCACGAACTCGTCTTCCATTCCGTTCCGCTCAGATGCTGCGACAGGACGCTGAGCCCGGCGGCGCCGGTGGCGGATATGCCGGCAATCGTGGCGGCCATGGCGCAAGCCGCGACGACGTCTCCTTTTGTCTCACGGGCGTGATCTATGACCCGTACCGCGTCCTCTCGCGTCGCGCCGTACTGCGGGAATTGTGCGACGCGCACCAAGCCGACGCCGCCCGGCTCCGCTCCCAACGAGATCAGAGCTAGAAGATCGCGAATTTCAGGGCGCTCGAACAGGTCGCCTAGATATAGGATGGGAACGCCAAGCTCCTGGAGGATCCGGCCGAAGCGTGCGAGGCAAAGGTGGGTGCCCGCTAGGATGGCTTGGTCCTCATATCCGATACCCAGGGAGCGCAGGCGCTCGATCTGCTCCCGCATCGCGACGGCTTCCGATTGCAGGTCGGGGGCCTGCACCAACTCGACGAAGCCGACCTTGCCGCGGTGAGCCTTCCAGCTCGCCGCCGGACGTGGCGCCGCCGCTATGCCTGCGCCAAAGCGTTCGAAGGCGCGCACCACCGTCTCGCAGGATCGGTAGTTCGTCTTCAGTTGCCGGCGTTGGGCCCCCGGATATCGATTCGTGAAGTCGACCGTGTTGGCCGGGGCGGCGCCACGGAACCGATAGATCGACTGGCGCGGATCAGCCACGACCCAAAGCCTCTTGCCCTGATCGGTGATCTGTTCGAGTAGCGACGTGCTAGCGAAGTTGACGTCTTGATATTCGTCGACAAGAACGTGGCGGTGCTTGGCCCTTACCTCGTCCCGGATGGTAGGGTTTTGGGATAGCAGTTCCGTCGATCGGTAGACGAGGTCGCCGAAGTCCAGGCAATGCAGGTCAAGCAGGGCCTGCTGATAGATCCGGTAAACCCTGCCCACCTCGACAGCCTTTTGGGCCCTCTCGATCTCCTCGTCGCTCACCGCGTTCCTGAGCGCTTCGGCGGCGGCCGTTTCGTACTCCTGGTAGGAGACCATCTCGTCCTTGGCGCGGGATATCGCCTTCAGGATCGGCTTCAATTCCAGGGTCGGGTCCCAGAGGTTCTGAAAATGGACGAGGGAGAGATCCGCAAGGAGCCCTTCCAGAACGGCCAGGGCCATCGCCTCATCTAGCACCTTGAAGTCTGGGGGCAGGCCCGCAGCCTGGTGATGAAGGCGAAGTAATTCCAGGCCGAACGCGTGAAACGTGCCGACCCAGATCAGAGGAGCGGAGGCCGGGCTGACCGTCTCGATCCGCTCGATCATCTCGGCCGCGGCCTTGTTCGAGTAGGTCAGCGCCAGGATGCTCGACGGCGGGATGTCCTTGTCAATCAGGTGCCTTATGCGGGCGATCAGCGTCCTTGTCTTGCCGGTTCCGGGACCTGCATCGAGGATGAGCGGGCGCTCGTCCCACTCGACCGCCTCGCGCTGCTCGAGATCCAAGGGATGGCCGGGCCCGGAGGCTTCGAGCGTGACTGGAGCGACCAGTGGCGGGAGCAACAGGGCACGTATTGCCTGCATGCGAACGAACTCGACGGGCAAGCCGGCTTCCGCGGCGACTCTCGAAGGGCGCTGACGCTGGATAACAAGCTTCTCGCGGAGCGCATCGGCCGGCAGGAGAAATTCCTGCGCGAAGATATCGGCCTGCACTGGCCTGCTGCCGGTTCCGTGGACACCATCTTAAGCTAGTTCGGCCATCCGTTCGAACTCCGCCGGACTGACGTAGCCGATCGTCGAGTGCCGGCGTTTCGGGTTGTAGAAGCGTTCGATGTAGTCG